>NZ_CP022219.1:300000-397500 GCF_004114915.1 Bradyrhizobium guangxiense
TCGTGCTCGCCGACAGCGCCGCGCTCATGTCGGCGGCGGCGAGGTTGCCGCTGGCGACGACGTTGCCGAGCTGCCCGACGGTCTGTGCGGCGTCGCTGGCATCTGCGGTGGACAAATCGGCCGAGCCGAGAATGGCGTTGACCCGGGTCTGTGCGTCGAGCATCGCCGGACTTGCGGCGCCGACGAAGGCGCTCTGCGCGTTGCGCAACGCATCATACTGCTTCTCGTGAAGAGCGGCGATATCGAGCCGTTCGCGGGCGGCCTTGGCCAGGCTCTGGGCCGCCTCGTTGATGCTCTTCATGGTGTCGCTGAGGCCGGAGACGACGGACTTGTCGCCGCCGAGCTGAATGATCTCGGTGAGCTTCTGCTGGGTCTGCTCCTGCAATTCCCTGAGCTTCTTGGTGCGCTCGGTCAGGGCGTCCTCGCTTTGCGCCGCGAGCAGGGCCGGTCCCTGTGCCGCCAGGCTCGCACTCAGTGCTGACAATTGGAGGCTGGCGGCGAGGCGCGGAATGTCCCGCCCGCTGAGTTCGGTCATGCGTCCGCCGAGATTCTGCAGCGCCAGGCCCGCGCCGGCCGCGATCACGAGGCCCATGCCCGCGATCACCGCAAAGGCTGCGAACAGGCTGCCGCGCACGCCCCATGTCGGCATTTTGAAACGAGGCCGCAGTCGGCCGCCAAGGCTGAGACGGATCGCCATTGAAATTCCCCCAACGTTCTTGCTTCTCTTTGTGGCCGGCAGTATCGGCACGGCCGGTTAAAAATTCGCAATCTCAGCAAACGCTTGCGCGTTCCGCGGGGCGAAAAAAGAAGGGCCGGCGAAGTCGCCGGCCCTCTGTCATGGTAAAGTTGCGGTAACCGATCAGTAGCGCGCGACGGCCGGGCTTGCCCAGTTGAAGCGGTAGTTGACGCCCGCCTTGATGGTGTGGTCGTCGGTGGTGAAGTTGCCGGTGCCGGCCAGCGGGCCCGCGGTGAAGTGCGCATCGCCGAAATTGTAGTACTGGTACTCGGCCTTGGCCGACCAATTGGGGGCGAACATATATTCGAGGCCGGCGCCGACGGTGTAGCCGTTGCGGTGATCGCCATCGATGATGAAGCCGGTCGGTACGCCGCCGACCGTCACCTTCTCGTTGTTGTCCGAATAGGCGTAGCCGCCCTTCACATAGACCAGACCGGGGCCCCAGGTGTAGCCGACGCGGCCGGTGATCGAGCCGAGGCCGCGCTGATCGTTGGTATAGGCGACGCCGCCCGGAAACACCGCACCGACGCTGCCGGAGAGCCAGGAATACTGGCCCTCGACGCCGACCACGAAGTTCGGGTTGAGCTGCCAGTCCGCACCGACCTGCACGCCGCCGAGGAAACGGCCGTTGCCGTTATTGCCGGTGGAGAGGCCGCTGAAATTGTTGTCGCTGGAGAATGCGCCGCCGACATGGCCGCCGACATAGAAACCGGTCCAGTTGTAGATCGGCGCGGCATAGGCCGGCGCAGGCGTCTTGTAATAGTTGCGGTTGCCGAGATCGGCGCCGCCCGCCGGTGCAGCCGCGCCCATCGCGAGCAGCGCCACGGTCGCAAAAAGAATCTTCTTCATCGTCTTGAACTCCAACACGTAAGGTCCCCGGCTGGCGCGCTCTTTCGCGCCGTCGTTGGTTTTGCAGATAGCTCGCTTTTGACGAAAATGCTGTCACATCCGTGGCACAGCGAGACCCAACCTAACTTATTGGGCGGCAATTGGTTTTCGTGCTTAATGCCGGCTTAAGAAATGCTGAAGGATGGCTTAACGCCGCAGCTCCGCGGTAAGTTCTGTGCGTTCTTCGTTAACCAAGACGCCGGCGCGCCTCGTCCCGCATCTGCTGGCGGAACGCCGCGCGCTTGGCGGGGCGGTCTTCCTCGCGCACGTCGTGGCGATCGAAGATGTCGAACTTCTCCAGGATCGGATAGCGCTCGCTCGCCATCGCGAGCACGCGCAGCACCTTGGTCGCCGAGGGGGGCGGGCCGCTCACCTCCCAGCGCCGGATGGTGTCGCTGCCGCCCTTCTCCGGCAATCCGCAGAGCTTTGCCATGTCGGCCAGTGTGAGCTTCCGCTCGAGGGCATCGGAAAGGTCGGCGCGGAGTTGCTTCAGTTCGGGGCCGGTCATGTCGCCTCAATGCGCGAAGTCGATGAAGGCAATGCACTAGCGCTGATTCGGGTCCATCCGAAGGCACGCATGATCGTGATAGTGTTTCCTCGCCGGTCGAGATCAGCGAGGGAAAACGCATGCCCGTGTTCAAGCTGCCCCTGTCAGGAGATGTCGTCCAGTCGATCTATCCATCGTTCTTCAGCCCGACCGGCGGCCAGTTCGGCCTCGTCAACATCACGGTCGGGCAGTCCTCGGCGCCTGATGTCGAGAAGGACGTGTTGTCGGACGTCGGCAGCTACGGCAAGCAGATCGGGCAGGTCGCCGATGCGCTGCTGGCGGTGATCGAGCATCTGGAGGCAAATCACGGCGGCCCGCTCGGTGAGGACAAGGCGATCACCGCTTTCAAGGAATTGATGCATTCGGTCGCGACCGTGAAGGATCGGTATGGCCGTCATGCCTGCCGTCCGAAGCTGAGGTGACGAACGGCATCGCTTCGGCACATTCGCCTGCGCACGCAGTTATGAACTTGTGCCTATGGACATCGTCAGATCAATGAACACATGGCACAGGGGACCCCAGCGACCGAGGGATCAGCCATGACAAGCATCAAACTCGCGATTGCCGCGCTCATCACGACTGGACTGCTTGCCGCGCCCTTTGCGGCTGAAGCGAAGAAGGCGCGGTCGAGCCGATACTACAGCACGGGCGTGGTGGCCCCGACCTATAGCGGCGCCGGAGCGCCCGCAGCACAGCCGAGGGCCCCCTACGGCTCCTCCGGACAGACGGTCGGGACGGTCACGGCGCCGTCGATCGGATCATACAACTGGCCCTCGGTGGGCGTGACCAACTCGGTGCCCACCTGGAGCAACACCACGAGATAGGGCACGATCAGGCGGTCTTCGGCCTCAGATGCCCCGGCCGGCCTGTTGACCGATCACGCAACGCCATGCCGCCAGGCGTTCGGCGGGATGCTGGTTCATCCATTCGGCGAGCTGCGGCGCGCCCATCAGGCAGGACTGCACCGAGACCTGCGCGAAGTCCGACGTGGTGACGATCTGTTCGTGGCAATTGGTCGGAGAGGCGAGGCTGCAGAGTACGGCAATGATCTTGATCACGACAGGTTGCCTCCGTCGCGGCCTAATCCACGGTCGATCGTTGTCCTATCCTGTCCGTCGTTGGCCGGATCAGCAGGAGGGAAGATGCTGTCGTAGATGGCGCGCGCCTCCTGAATGAGACGCACCCGCTCGCGCTCGGACCTCGAGACAAATCGAATAACTTCGCCCATGGTGGCTCCGAATATCAGTTGACAATCCGTCATCAGATGACGTCGATCATTCCATCGGAATCTATGGTGCCGCCTTCGGCTTTGAAGCGGCGGCCGATCACGAAAGAATAAAAACAGCGTGAGCATCTCGAGACCCTCACCCAGTGCCTTTGATGCGCTGGGTTGAGAAACCTCTCACCACCTCACATTCGTTGCAGGGCTCTCACGGCCCAGCGGGCGAATGCGAGTGTCGGCTCACGGCTTGCTGTCGTCAGCAAGGACAGTCTCGAAAGGCAAATGCTGTCGGATCAAATATGTTTCAGTTCGGCCGGCACGCAAGTTTTTGGAACTATCCCGAACTTCGGGGAACCGATCCCAGCCATGCGTCACGCCGCCGGCGCGCGCTCCTTGCGCCCCGGCACCGCCGCCAGCAGCTCGCGCGTGTAGGCATGCTCCGGCGCGGCGAAGAGCTGTGCGGTCGGCTTCAGCTCGACGATGGCGCCGCGCTGCATCACCGCGATGCGGTCGCAGATCTGGGCGGCGACGCGCAAGTCGTGGGTGATGAACAGCATCGACAGCCCGAGGCGCGCCTTGAGGTCTTCGAGCAGCCTCAAGACCTGCGCCTGCACGGAGACGTCGAGTGCGGAGACGGCCTCGTCCGCGACGATGATCTCGGGCTCGAGCGCGAGCGCACGCGCAATGCCGATACGCTGGCGCTGGCCGCCGGAGAATTCGTGCGGATAGCGTTCGAGCGCGCCGGCATCCAGGCCGACCATCTTCAGCAGATCGCGGGCGCGGTCGAACGCGACTTTCGGATCGAGGCCGGCTGCGATCGGGCCGTCGGCGATGATGTGGCCGATCTTGCGCCGCGGATTGAGCGAGGCAAACGGATCCTGGAAGATCATCTGGATGCGATGGCGCTCGGCGCGCAGCGTCTTGCCGGAGAGTGAGGTGAGATCGGTCTCGCCGATCCGCACCGTGCCGCGGTCGGCCTCGATCAGCCGCATCACGAGCCGCGCCACCGAGGATTTTCCGGAGCCGGATTCGCCGACCAGCCCGAGTGTCTCTCCCTTGAGGATGTTGAAATTGACCGCGCGCGCGGCGTCGACGCGGCGATCCTCGCGGAACCAGCCGCCCGAGGTCACGTAAGTCTTGTCCAGCCCGATCACCTCGACCGCCCTGGCCTGATTGTCGAGGGGCTGGCGTGCCGGCGGATCCATCGAGGGGACGGCGGCGAGCAGCGCCTTGGTGTAGTCGTGCTGCGGCTCGTTGAACACGGTTGCGGCCGGGCCTTCCTCCACGACCTTGCCATGCCTGAGCACGACGACCTGGTCGGCGATGTCGGCGACCACGCCGAAATCATGGGTGATGAACATCACCGCCATGTTGCGATTGCGCTGGAGGTTGCGGATCAGCTTGAGGATCTGCGCCTGCGTGGTGACGTCGAGCGCGGTGGTCGGCTCGTCCGCCACCAGCACTGCGGGCTCCAGCGCCAGCGCCATCGCGATCATGGCGCGCTGGCGCTGGCCGCCGGAGAGCTGGTGCGGATAGGCGCGTACGATGCGCGCAGGGTCGGGGAGGCCGACCTCCTTTGCCAGCGCCAGCGCCCTGGCGCGCCGCTCCTTCGGCGTCAGCAGGCTGTGCGCCTCGAACATCTCCGCCATCTGGTCGCCGATCCGCATCAACGGATTGAGCGCAGTCATCGGCTCCTGAAAGATCATCGCCAGCCTGCGGCCGCGCAGATCGCGCCAGCCGTCGTCGTCGAGCTTGAGCAGGTCGCGGCCTTCGAACTGGATCTCGCCGGAGGCGATCGAGACGGTGTCCGGCAGCAGGCCCATCAGCGCATGCGCGCACATCGACTTGCCGGAGCCGGATTCGCCGACGACGCAGACGATCTTGCCAGGGCGCAAGTCCAGCGAGACGCCGTCGACCGCGAACGGACGCTCGGCCCCCTGGGGCAGCGCGATTCGCAAGTTCTTGATGGAGACGGCGGGCGGGGCGGTCATCATCAGCGTCCCTCCCGCGACAGGCGCGGATTGAGCGCGTCGTTGAGGCCTTCGCCGATCAGATTCAGCCCGAGCACCGAGATCAGGATGGCGACGCCGGGAAACACGGTGATCCACCAGGCCTGGCGGATCACGGTGCGGCCGGCGCCGACCATGTAGCCCCAGGAGATCAGATTGGGATCGCCGAGGCCGAGGAAGGACAGCGAGGATTCCAGGAGGATCGCGGTCGCTACCATCAGCGAGGCCAGCACGATCACCGGCGACAATGCGTTGGGCAGAATCTCGCGCAGGATGATCCAGCTGTTGCTCTGGCCGGTCACCACGGCCGCCTGGACGTATTCGCGCGTGCGCAGCGACAGCACCTCGCCGCGCACGAGGCGGGCGACCGGCGGCCAGCTCACCACCGCGATCGAGGCCACGATCGAGTAGATCGAGGGCTGCAGGATCGCGACCAGCACGATGGCGAGCGCGAAGCTCGGAATGGTCTGGAAGAACTCGGTGAAGCGCATCAGGGCGTCGTCGACCTTGCCGCCGAAATAGCCGGCCATGGCGCCGATCGGCACGCCGACGACCAGTGCGACCAGGGTCGAGACGAGGCCGACCAGCAGCGAGACGCGGGCGCCGAAGATCATGCCGGCAAACACGTCGCGGCCGAGCGCGTCGGTGCCGAGCGGCACGGTCGACAGCGTGAAGGGCGGCAGGAACGGCCGCTGCACCATGCGCCAGGGCGAGTTCGGGAACAGCATCGGCCCGAACACGGCGACCGAGATCGCGAGCAGCAGGATGATGAGCCCGATGACGCCGCTCGGGCTCTTCAGCATCGATTTCCAGAACTGTTTCATGAGGCGAATTCGATGCGTGGGTCGACCAGTCGATAGACGAGGTCGGTGATGAGATTGAAGATCAGCACCATGGCGGAGCAGATGACGAACACGCCGAGCAGCAGGTTGTAGTCGCGCTGCAGCAGCGCGTCGTACATCAGTCGCCCGATGCCGGGCCAGGCGAACACTGTCTCGGTGATGACGGCGCCGCCGATCAGCGTGCCGGAATGCACGCCGGCCAGCGTCACCACCGGCAGCAGCGCGTTGCGCAGCACGTGGCGGCGCTGGATCACGGCGTCGGAAAGGCCCTTGGCGCGCGCGGTCTTGACGAAGTCGAGCCGCTTCACCTCCAGCATCGAGGCGCGCGTCATGCGGGTGTAGGTCGCCATGAAGAACAGGCCGAGCGTCATAGCCGGCATGATCAGGTGCTTTGCGACGTCGACCGTATGGGCGAAGCCCGTGAGATTGGCGCCGACCGTCTCGTAGCCGAAGCTCGGCAGCCAATCCATGGTGACGGAGAACAGTAGGATGCCCATCAGCGCCACCCAGAAGATCGGCATGGCGTAGAAGATCAGCGCGAACACGGTGATCGCGGTATCGAGAAAAGTCCCGGCAAAACGCGCGGCGAAGGTGCCAAACAGGATGCCGAGCGCGAGCGAGATCGCGAAGGCGATCAAGGTCAACAGCAGCGTCGCCGGCAGCCGCTCGCTGATCAGTTTTGCGACCGGAGCTTGCTGGCGGAAGGAGAAGCCGAGGTCGAGCGTCACGATGCCCTTGACGTAGATGAAGAGCTGTTCGGGCAGCGGCTTGTCGAGGCCGAACTTCTCCCGGAGCTGCTTGACGAAGACCTGGTCGCTGGCGCCGGCTTCCCCCGCCATCACGATCGCGGGGTCGCCGGGCGCAAGCCGGATCAGGAAGAAATTGAGGACGACGATCGCGAGCAGGACGATCACGCCCTTCACGATACGCTGAGCGACGAAAGAGAGCATCTTAAAGAGTCATATCTTGTAGCGTGACCTGCGACCACGGGTTGGGGTGAGGGGGACTCTCCGCGAGGGTATCAGCAGTTGGACTCGTGGAGACTTCCCCTCACCCGAATGTGCGCCATGCGGACATTCGACCTCTCCCCGCAAGCGGGGAGAGGTGAAGGAAGGCACGCCCTCACTTGTCGAGCCATGCGTCCTTGAAGCCGTCATTGACCCCGATCCCCGTGGTAATCAGGTTCTTGACCTTGCAGCGCGTGATGGTCGGGAATTGCAGCTCGAGCATCCAGGCCACCGGCACGTCTTCGACCAGGATCTTCTGCGCCTTCTCGTAGATCTCCTTGCGCTTGGAATCCGGCGTGGCAATCGCGCCGTCGGCAAACAGCTTGTCGATCTCCGGGTTGGAATAGCCCTCGACGTTGTTGAAGACCTGGCCCTTGGCGATGTTGCTGGAGATGTAGTTGCGGCCGACCCCGAGCGCGGGATCGCCATACTGGTAGAGATAGGTGAAGGCGATGTCGTAATCCCAGTCGCCGATCTTCTGGTTGCCGCCGGCAACGTCGGTGGCGATGGTCTCGATGGTCATGCCGACGTCCTGGAGGTTCTGCTTCACCGCTTCACCCCAGCGCTGCCAGGTCTCGCCATAAGCGAGCGGCAACAGGCGGATCTTCTCGCCCTTGTAGCCGGCTTCCTTCAGGAGCGCCTTGGCCCTGGCCGGATCGTACGGATATTTCTTCACGTCGTCGGTGTAATATTTGATGGTCGAGGCGGACGGGCCGGTTGCGACCTTGCCGAGCCCGTTCCAGATCACGTCCTTGGCGAAATCGCGGTCGATCGCATACATGATCGCCTGCCGCACCCGCTTGTCGGCGAGCGGACCCTGTCGGTTGTTCAGCCACAGCCAGGCCAGCGGCGAGAAGAACTCCCAGCCCGCGCCGGTGACGCAGGTGTCCTTCAGCTTCGACAGGCGCGGCACGTCGAAATTCTCGACCGAGCCGCCGGGCAGCACGTCGACCTTGCCGGTCTCGTACGCCACCGAGCGCGCCGCGGCGTCGGGAATGATCTGCCAATAGATCTCGTCGAGATAGGGTTTGCCCTTCTCATGGTAGTTCGGGTTCTTGACCAGGCGAATGAACGAGCCCTTCTGCCATTCCTTGAACATGAAGGGACCGGTACCCACCGGCGCGTTGTTGTAGGGGTTCGTCTTCCAGTCGGTGCCTTCATAGAGATGCTTCGGCACGATCGGCATCGAGCCGACCTCGAAGATGCCGAGGAACGGGCCGAACGGCTGCTTCAGCGTGAACACCACCGTATAGTCGTCAGGCGTCTCGATTTTGTCGACCTGCGCCAAATTGGTGCGGGCACGGGCATGCGTCTGCTTCAGCATCTCCATCGAGAACAGGACGTCGGCGGCGGTGAAGGGCTTGCCGTCATGCCAGGTGACGCCCTTCTTCAGCTTGAAGGTGTAGGTCTTGGCGTCGTCGCTGACGCTCCAGCTTTCGGCAAGCTCCGGCAGCGGCTCGAGCTTGGGGCTATAGCGCAGCAGCCCTTCGAAGATGTTGCCTGAGACCATCTGGGTCGGGCCGTTCTGGACCTGCGCCAGCATCAGGCCGGGCGGCTCGGGCTGGATCACGGCATTGATCACGCCCCCCGTCTTCGGCTCTTGCGCCAGCGCCGGGGCCGTGAGGCCGCAAGCCAGGAGGAGACCAAGCAACACTCGTTTTGGCATGTCGAATCTTTCTCAAGCGCGACCGGCCGCAAACGCTTCGCGACGTCCTCGCGCGCAAAGCGACGGCCGGCCCATCCCAGTCCCCATCCGGGGGTGAGGCTCACATAGTCTCGTTCGGCGCCGCAAGATGAAAGTCTCGACAGTGGCAGCACAAAAAATGTACAGCCCGTCCTGTTTTCTGCATAGCTTCGCGCACGGCGGATCGGCCCGCTCCGGGCGATCACGCGGCCTTGGTCGTGCCAGCAGCCTGCGGGGGCGCTGCCCAAGTCTGCGCCTGCGACCAAAAGCGCCAGGGCGTCATTTCGGCCCGAGCGCCTGTCGCAATTCGTCGAGTGCGTCGGCGAGCTGCTCGCGATGCGCGATGTCATCCTTGGGAAACGCCGTGACACTGCCGGCGAGTTCACGCAGGATACCGGCGAGCAGGCCGAAATTGATATGCAGGTGCACCGATTTGCGTTCGTCGGCCGCGCCGGGATGTTGCAGCACCAGCGCAACGCCGTTGCCGTCGAGCTTCGCCTCGAAGCGGGACGAATGCTCGAAGGTGCCGACATAGAACTTGTCGGGATATTCGAGCGCGATCTCTGCCTTGTCGGGAATCGGCTTGGACATGTGAGCCCCATCGAAATCGCTCAATTTTGGCCGGGAACGAACCGAGCCGCCTTGCGATAGGTCAGAGGCGGCCCGCAAATTTGATCCGGATCAAAGCCAAGCCGCTGCTTTTGCGATCGAATAGCAACTGGCGGGACTTGGCGCTGCGCGTCCCGCGTACTTGAGCCGACGCGTGAGACCATAGATGGACATCCAGGCCTCGAATATCCCTGCAGTCGACGATAGCGGTCCTGATCTCGCCGCCCTCGAGCTCCCGCCGGATGCAGCCGTACAGCACTGCCTGCAATTGCTCGGCAACGCCGGCCTGCGCCCGACGCGTCAGCGCCTCGCGCTGGGCCAGTTGCTGTTCCTGAACGGTCATCGTCATGTCACCGCCGAGAGCCTCTATGACGAGGCGATGGCGGCGAACGCCTATCTGTCGCTCGCGACCGTCTACAACACGCTGAACCAGTTCACCGAGGCCGGACTGCTGCGCCGGATCGCCGCCGACGGCATCAAGTCGTTCTTCGACACCGACACCTCAGTACATCCGCACTTCTACCTCGAAGGCGAGGATGTGCTGGTCGACGTTGCCGAAGGCCTCGCCTTCACCAAGATCCCCGAGGCGCTTCCCGGCCACGAAATCGCCCGGCTCGACGTCATTGTCCACCTGCGCCGCAAGCGGACCTAGCTCTTACCCTCCCGCTCCCGGGGAGGGGTAGAAGAAAGCCACGCTTCACCGCAATCCTGCGCGCCGGAATCCCTCGAGATAGTGCTCGCAATCGGCCTCGTTGGCCCATGGCAGCTGCGTCGCGATCCAGTGCAGCGAGATGCCCGGCTGGGTGCGGCGCAGCTCGCCCAGCGCCATCTTCGCGAGCATGTCGTCGCCTGTCATGCCGGCCGAGACCGCGAGCACGCGGTAGGCGCCGGTGAGATCGCCGCGATGGCGGATCGCCTCGCGCGCGAGCGTGATGGCCTCGTCATATTGGCGTTCGGTGAAACGCGCATAACCGGCGATACCCTGATAGATCGCCAGCGACGGGTCGCGCGGTGACAGCCGGATCGCCCTTTGGGCGGCCTCGAATGAATCCTTCGGCCGGCCGGCATAGGACAGCGCCAGCGCGCAATAGCCCTGGGCCAGCGAGAAGTTCGGATTGAGCGCGAGCGCCTGCTCGAACTCGGACCCCGCGTCCGCAAGCCTGCGTGTCGAAAAATAGACGCTGCCGAGGGCGACATGCGCCCAGGCGTCCTCATGGTCGCAGCGCACCGCGGCCAACGCGGCGGCCTCCGCCATCGGCGCCACCGTGGCGAGCTCGGCCCAGCCGAGATGCACGCCGAGCATGTGGTTTGCCGCGAGCAGCGACAGCGCCTGGCCGTAGTTCGGGTCAATCGCGATCGCGCGTTGGAGCAGCGTCCGTGCGGTCTCGTGATCGCCCCTCGTCCCCCGCCAATAATGCGACAGCGCCCGCATCAGGAGATCCCATGCGTCCAGGCTCGCGGGCGCCTTGCTATGGGCGCGAAAACTCTCCGCTGCATGGATCTGCGGTTCGATCGCTGCCGCGATCGCGTTGGTGATCTCGTCCTGGACGGCGAAGACGTCGAACAGCTCGCGGTCATAGCGCTCGGCCCACAGATGGCTGCCCGAATTGGCATCGTTGAGCTGCGCGGTGATGCGCAACCGGTTGCCCGCCTTGCGCACGCTGCCTTCGACGACGTAACGGACACCTAGCTCCTCCGCGATCTGCCTGATGTGGACCGCGCGTCCCTTGTAGGTGAAGGACGAGTTGCGGGCGATCACCATGAACCAGCGCTGCTTCGACAGCGCGGTGAGGATGTCCTCGCTGATGCCGTCGCCGAAATAGTCCTGTGCGGGATCGCCGCTCATGTTCTCGAAGGCGAGCACCGCGACCGCCGGGCGGTCGGCCACGCGCGGAACAGCCGGCCTGGCCTCGGCCGGCACGGTCGACGCTGCCGCTTCCTCCCGGACGTCGCCGACGAAGCGAAAGCCCTTGCGTGGAATGGTCTTGATCAGCCGCTGTGTCGCGCCGTCGTCGCCGAGCGCCTTGCGCGCGGCGTTGATCCGGCTGTTCAGCGCCGAATCCGAGATGATCCGATCGCTCCAGATCTGGCTGATCAGGTCACCCTTGCTGACCACACGCGCCCGTTGCGCGATGAGATAGAGCAAGAGATCGAACACTTGCGGCTGCAACGGCACGGCCGCCCCGCCGCAGGTGAGTTCCCGCAGGTTGCCGTCGAGCACGTTGTTTTCAAAGCGAAATCGCACGTTTCTGTCGTCTCAAGAGAAAATCAAAGTCGTCTCAGGCGAAAATCAACGGTCCGCGAAAGTCTGGGGACGTCCGTTCCGGCATGGTGCAAAGACCAAACAGTGTCGATGTCTCGGCACAACGGAGCGTTTCATGACCCAACTTGATCACCAGGTTCATTCCATAGGCCCGGAGGTTGCGGGCTCACGCATATTCAAGCTCATCGCCTTTCTGTACGGAATTACGGCCTATCTCGTGTTTTTCGTCACCGTTCTCTACGCCATCGGCTTCGTCATGGGATTGATGGTGCCGAAGACCATCGACACCGGAACCGACGCGCCGACCCTCGAGGCGGTCATCATCAATCTACTCCTGATGACGCTGTTCGCCGTTCAGCACAGCGTGATGGCGCGCAAGCAGTTCAAGGCATGGTGGACGCAGTTCGTCCCCAAGCCGGTCGAGCGTTCGACCTACGTGCTGTTCGCGAGCCTGTCACTGCTCCTCCTGTTCTGGCAGTGGCGTCCGTTGCCTGCAGTCATATGGAACGTCGAGAATCCGGATCTCGCCGTGACTCTGGTCACGCTGTCCTTTGCAGGCTGGGTCCTGGTGTTCGCCAGCACCTACCTGATCAATCATTTCGAATTGTTCGGATTGCATCAGGTGACCAACCATCTGATCGGGAAGGAGTCGCCGCCGCCGCGCTTCAAGACGCCGCTGCTCTATAATTTCGTCCGCCATCCGATTTATCTCGGCTTCATCATTGCGTTCTGGGCGGCGCCGACCATGACCGCGGGCCATCTGCTGTTTGCGGCCGTCACCACGCTCTACATCTTCGTCGGCATCGCGTTGGAGGAGCACGACCTCATCGAGCTCTTCGGTGACGAATACCGGCAATACAAACAACGGGTGTCGATGCTTATTCCCTGGCGCCGGTCATCCTAACCTCGACGCGGCACCGCGCGCGTCCGCCGAACGGAGGACGCGTGGCCGCGCCGGGTGAGGTACGCGAGCATCTCACGCGTCCGTCCCCTCAACGTCCCCCCGGGGAGCGATCTTCTCTTGTCGCCCCAATTTCTCTCTCCGCATCCCGTCTTTCCCGATTTGTCGTCGGGAGGGAGCGGGCAGGGAATCCCCCTTGTTCATCCAACGGAGTCGATCAAATGAAACATGTCGGAAACTGCTTCTGCGGCGCGGTGACGATCGAGGTCACGGGTGCACCGGAGGCGATGGGTTATTGCCATTGCCGGTCCTGCCGGTCGTGGTCGGGCGGCCCGGTCAACGCCTTCAGCTTGTGGAAGCCTGAAGCCGTGCGCGTCACCGAAGGCGCCGAGAATATCGAGACATTCGCCAAGACGCCGCTCAGCCAGCGCAAATATTGCAAGAAGTGCGGCGGTCATCTCATGACCAACCCCCCGCCGCTCGGCCTGGTCGACGTCTTCTCCGCCACCATCCCGACGCTCGCCTTCGCGCCCGGGGTTCACGTCAACTATGCCGAGACGGTGCTGCCGATGCGCGACGGCCTGCCCAAGCTGAAGGATTTTCCGGCCGAGTTCGGCGGCAGCGGCGAGATGATGCAGGAGTAGCGACAAGGCTGTTGCCTGCGGCCATCCTTCGAGACGCCCGCTGTTGGCGGGCCCTCAGGATGAGGATCGAGTGCGCGGCTGCGGTTTCAACGGGTGCCGATGCCGATGGGCCTCATCCCGAGGAGGCGCATCATCGCCGTCTCGAAGGGCCAGGCGGGCGCTCCGGCCTCCCCAAATGCCGAAGTTCGGCTTCGCAATTCTATCGAGAGGGCGGCAGTGCGCCGCCCTCTCTGGCTTCTTCCAACGGAGAAGGAGGACGCATCAGCCGCCGCGCGATTCAATGACCTTGCGGCAGGAGTCCGAGAGCTTCGACTTGTTCTCACGCAGGCAGGCGTTCATCTGCGGCGGCTTGCCGATGTGTTCGGCGCAGAATTTGCTGGCGTCGCCGCGGCAGGCCATTTGCTCCTGGGGCGACGGACCGGATTGCGCCGCAGCGGGCGGGGCGGGGGCGGCGAGCAGCAGCGCGGCAAGAACCGAAATCTTCATGAAGCACCTCTTTGGAATCCTTGTTGGTCCCGACCGGGATCAATCGGGCCGGACCATCCCGCAAAGGCCAGGCGCGGGTCCATGCCATGTTCATGGCACCGGCGAGCTCTGCCGGCCGCGGTACCCCCATCTTCATGGCATGTATTCGTGCGTCGTCTTTTGTCATTCAGGCTGCACCTCGGCTGCGAGACCCGGTGATTGCATCGGGACGCCGAACGGGAAGCAGGAGAGCAAGGATGTCGAAGAGAGCTGGAGCGCTGGGCACAGGGCTGACGGTCATGGCGCTGGTGAGCGCGGCGATGGTGTCGCTGGGCACGAGCCCGGCGCAGGCAGTGGTCTATTGCAAGACCGTCGGCGTGCCCAAGGGCTGCGTGGTGCGGCCGACGGGAGCGGTGGTCGTGGGAGCGCCGGTCGCCGCGGCGGCGGTCGCAACGCCCGGCGTCGGCGCGCCCGGTGTCGGCGTGCGCGCGGGAACGCCGATGAATCGTGGCGGCCCGGTCAATCGCGTCGGCGTGCGCTGATATTCCCATTGGACTGAATTGATTGCATCGCTTCGGGCCAAGGGCTTGCGGACGAACACCCCCGTCCGCCGCAGGCGGATTTCCCGGCCCGTCCCCTCTCTCCGTGCGCCCCACACGTTCGGGGAGGGGGCCTTTCAGCCCACGGCCATGTCGCTGTCGGGAAAACGCTGCGGCAATTGCAGCCGCACCCGCGTGCCGCTTGCATCGGAACTCAGATCGAGCACCGCGCCGCAGCGTGCCGCGCGGCTTCTCATGTTGCGCAGGCCGCGCGCGGTCTGACCGTTGCGTCCGGCCTCGCCATTGCCGTTCAGCGCAAAGCCGTTCCCGTCATCGGTCACGCTGATCACGCCATACGGCCCCTGGCCTGCGTCGAACGTATCGATGGTGACCGCGATGCGGCGGGGCTGCGCGTGCTTGACCGCATTGGTCACGGCTTCGTCGAGGATGCGCACGATCTGGATGACGTGCCATGGCCTGAGCTCGGGATGCAGCGGCACGCCTTGCGGCGTCGCCACGCGCCAGTCGAGCGTGATGTCGTGCGGCCGCAATTGCGCCGTCGCGCGCTCGCGCCAGGAGCCGAGGGCGAGCATCAGGTCGCCGCCGATGTCGTCCATGGAATCGATGACGAGACGCAGATCCTTCAGCGCGGCACGGGCGGCATCCGTGATGGTCGCGCCCTCATGGCCACGTTCCGAGAGCGCGACGATGCTGACGAGCTGGCCGCCGAGGCCGTCATGCAGGTCACGCATCAGGCGCGTGCGCTCATTAGCGAGCGCGGCGGCGCGCGCGCGCTCCTCCTCGCGGGCAAAGCTCGCCTTCAGCCGCTCCTCGGCCTCCCGCACCCTCGTCACGAGCTGGCCGGCAAAACTGTCGACCTGGTTCAGCGCGCGGGCGAAGCGCCAGGTCAGCCCGGCGCCGATCGCGACCAGCATGGCCGAATAGGACAGGCGCGAGACGAAGATGCGATCATTGGTCGTGATCTCGAGCACGGTGAGCATGTCCTGCACCCAGCAGGTCAGCACGATAGTCACTGCGCAGCCGATCGTGAAGCTCGCCGCGTCCTGCCGCCGCACCACGGCGGTCGCCGTGACGCAGGCCATCAGGAACAGGCAGAGCCCGACGGTGGGAATGCCGAGCACCAGGAAGAGGATGCGCGGCAGCGGCGGCCCCCCGATCAGCCCGACCACGAACACTACGACACCGGGCACGAACAGCAGCGTGCCGTAGCGTGGCCAGCGCCAGCCGAAGAACAGCACGCCGAACACCACGATCAGCGCACTCTCGATCGGCGCGGAGGCCAGCAGCACCGCGGCGAGCCGGGATACCGTGGCCGGCGGCACCGGCGGCGGCGCGAACGCCTGCACCACGCCGAGCAGCATCGCGGCGGCCAGCACGCCATAGACCGGTTCGTGACGCCGCATCAGCCACATGATCGCGAGGATGACGGCCAGGATCGATTGCCAGGCGGAGAACACCACCGGCAGGGTGACGAACAGCAGCGTGCGCGTCTCATAGGCCGGACGCAATGCGACGTCCGGCCCGACATAGACGGTGTCGAGAAAGCCCTTGAGCGGCCCCCACACGAACAGCCGCACCGTGATATCGTTGGTGCCATCGCGCAATAGCGAAGCTGGGATGGCTGCGATCTCGGGCGTGTTGCGGTCGGGCCGGTTGGCGTTGGCGTCGCGCCGGGAGTCGAGCACGACGACGCCGTTGACGGCGACCTCCACTGCGTTGCTGAATCGTGGCAGGGACACCGACCAGCCCGATGCCGCATCGGCGCTCCGGAACGTGAAGGCGACGGCATAGAACGGCGGGGCGGCCAGGGAGGAGCGCGATGACGTGAAATGCGGCAGCGTCACGGGGCGGGTCAGGCCGTCTTCCCGCGCCGAAAAATCGCTCAACGCGAAATCATCAGGGTCGCTCGGCTGCAGCAGTCGAAGCCCAAGAATGGTGACGACCACGATCAGGGCCTGGAGCAGGAGATAGGGCACGAGGCGCGAAGCCAGCAGCCGTCGACGCGCGGGTTTGGCCGCCGCCTTCGCAGGTACCTTCGTCGGTGCTTTGGCCGCGATCTCGCTCACAGCTTGATCAGGCCCTGCTGCACCGCCTCGAACACCGCTTCGCTGCGCGTGTGCACCTCGAGCTTGCGATAGATGTTCTTGATATGGCCGGGCACGGTCTGCTTGGAGAGGCCGAGATGGCTGGCGATCTCGGCATAGCTGAAGCCCTTTGCGATGCCCCAGAGGATGTCGATCTCGCGCGGTGTCAGCCGGGCCGTGTTGAGTGCGGGTCCGGGGGACGGCTCCGCCGAATTCTGCGCGGCACCTTGTGTTCTGCGCACGATGAAGCGCGCGATCGAGGCCGAGATCGGCGAATGACCGGCGACCAGATCGCGCACGGTGGTGGCAATGTCGGTGGGGAAGGCGTCCTTGAGCAGATAACCGGTGGCGCCGACCGTGATCGCGGAGATCACGCTTTCCTCGTCCCCGAGCGCCGAGATCACCATGATCTCGGTGTCAGGGAAGCGCCGCCTCATCTCGCGAATCAGCTCGACGCCGTGGCCGTCGGGTAGCCGCAGATCGGTCAGCAGCACACGGGGCGCGCCGTCGGCAAGGGTGGAACGGGCCTCGCCGAGCGTGCCGGCGCTGCGCACCTCGTAGCCGGCCTTGACCAGCGCGTCCTGCAGCCGCCAGCAGGTCGGCGCGTCGTCCTCGACGAGGAGGATGGTGATGGTTTCACCCGTCTCGCCCTGTTCGGTCATCATCATGGTCCCGCACCCGCGTGTCCCCCGCGGCGCAAGGGCAAGTTTAACCGCAGTGCGGATGTCGCGACACCCATAATCATGGGGGCGGCAAGTCTCTCGGAGCGCAGCGGATCACGCGGCCATGCTATTTGCTCGCGGGCGAGGACACCGGCTTGTCGGGGGCCGGGAGCCGTTGCACCGTGATCCGCGCCGTGCCGCTGTTGTTCTTGTAATATTGGTCGTCCGGTCCGAAATAGGCGGCGTATCTTGCCGGGACTATCCATCGCAGGAAGCGCGGAAAGATCTGCACGGCGTCGTTGACGTAGAAGAACAGCTCACCGGAGTCCGGCGCCACGAATTCGGCAACCATCTGGTCTGCCAGCTTCTGCGCCTTCCAGACCTTGCGAGCCGTATCGCTGTTCGGAAGCGCGTCGAAGGTGCTCATCCCGGCCACGTCGCTCTTGAGCTTCTGCAGCTTCTCCGTGTCGGAGGGATCCGGCAGCTCCGTCGCATCTTCGACATGCACGGGATATCTGTTCGTCGACTTGTCGTTGTCCTTTTCCGCCGGGAGGGTCGGATTCATCCGGCGGGGCAGCTCGTCGGCGGACATCGCATTCACGGCTTGCAGCGGTTGGTCGTTCAAGCCCTTCTCGCCGACGCGCACCATTGGCTGAAACCAGTTCGCCCCGAGCAGCCGCCGAAGCGGCAAGGCGACGTAGTGATGGGTTTCGTAGGTCTGGAATCCGTTGACGCCGGTCATGATCGTGCGGTCGAACCAGGGTTCTTTCATATCGATCCAGACGCGATATTTGCGGCCCTTCTCGACCGCGAGCCTGCTCGCCCAGCAGAACTGGTCGACCTTGAACAGCCCGGTCGCCTGCACTGCGTCCTCGCCTACCGGCGCGGCCGGCGCGATGTTCGCCGGCACCGTTGCCCCCTCGCCCTTTTCTCTTTCCGCTTTTGTTTCCGGGCTCTCGCAAACCTGTCCCGTCGCGACGCGCCAGGTGAAGAAGCTGTTCGAGCCGATCAGAAGACCCAAGCCATAGATCGCGATGATGGAGACGACCGGAAACACGAGCTTGGCGAACGGAAAGTGGATCCAGCCGGCATTTCTCTGCATGAAGCCGCCGAACTTGAACAAGAAGTTCAGTCTGCTGAGGTTCTTCACGCTTGCCTTGCGATCCGGCCGATACCAGGCGAGCCGCGCGCGCTCCTGGATGCCGTCGCGCAGCCGGGAGTTCACATGCCAGACGCCCCAGGTCAGCAGCACCACGAGCGAGGTCAGGAAGGGATAGTAAAGCGCGATGTCGAGCCATGGTCCTGCATAGGACGGCAACACGTTCCTGAGCGCGTTGGCGATGGACCCGACCAAGGCGCCGACGCCCCAGTCGATATGGGTGATGACCCGCAGCACGAGAGTATCGCGCAGGCCGCTGTCCACCGACAGTTCGACGATCTTGCGCGCGATCCACGGCCAGGCGACGATCACGCCCGCCATGGCGAGGAGCGCGAAATAGGCGATGCGCCGCCACCACACCGCGCCGTGCGCGAGATTGACCATCTCGGCGTTGGGCGCTGCCATGGTGGTGAAGGCACAGGCCTCCTCCTTGCTCGCCAGGCCCTTTGCCTTCCTGAGATACGCCTCCTGCATCGCCTTGTGCGTGCCGCCGTCGGTGAGCTCCTGGATGCTTCCGTCCGGCATCAGCACGCGTGCGTTTGCAGGAAGCATGATCGGCGCGTAGTCGTCGCAGCCGAACAGCATCCGCTCGACCACCGCGAAGTGCACCACAGGCGGGCCGCCATTCTCCGCGCCCCCGAGGATCGGGCGAGGATCGTATCGGTACAGCACCGCCGCGCCACTGCGTGAATCATGGCGGGGGGCGATCGCCGACTGATAGGCCTGGAAATGCTCGATTGATCCGTCCTGGAAGCGGAGCTGGTCGCCGAGCTGCTCGATCATCCAGACCAGCGGGACGAAAGAGAGGGTGGATTCCGGATAGCCGCCGCCGATGTCGGAGTGCACGCCGGCGAACCACACCTCGTCCACGATCTGGTGCGTCTCCTTCAGTTTTCTCTGGTCGATGCGCAAGGGGTGGAAGCTGGTGCGCTCGTCGTCCAGAGCGAGCGCATGACAGGCACGCTTCACCGCGTGCGAGAGTTCGTGGTTACGGAATGAGATTGGCCAGATCGACCAGTCGATCGCCGCGCGCAGTTCCTCGATCGGTACGCCGAACGCCTCGACAGTGTCGAACAGCCCGAGAAACTCGATGTTGACGTTCCTGCGGCCGGCCATGGCCTTGCGGACCGTGCCATAGGAGCGGTGCCTGCAGACGAAATGATAGATCAGGAGCAGCAGGTCGCGCATCCAGCGCGCAATCCAGATCGTTGGAAGGCTGCGATAGCCGATCGACTTCTTACGGTAGGCCCGCCACGCCGCCATGGCGTTGCGTCCCATCTCGGCGTGCGAAACCGGCTCGCCCCCGATCTCCGCCGGCACCAGCCCCTGGCTCGCGATGAGTGCCGCCAAGGTGCGCGCGGTGAAGGCGCCGCGGCTGAAGCCGAAGATGTAGATCTCGTCGCCGGGTCGCCAGTTCCAGCACAGGAAGCGATAGAGCTTGCGGACGTTGGAGGGCACGCCGATGCCGGTGGCACCGTCGAGCGCGGCGAGCGGCGCCCAGCCGGCGGTGCCGACGCCTTTGATGTAGTGCGCGATCTGATCGGGCTGGGTGTGGTCGAGCGCCTCATAGAGGCGCCAGACGCTGGATTCCTGGGTGGTGAAGGCATTGCCTGTCCCGTCCGCAAACAGCACCAGCTTGCGTTTTGATGGGGCGGTGCCCGCGCTCTCGCTTGCATCCGCAGCACTGGGCGCCCGTTCCCGCTCGGGAGACACGGCGTTGCGGCCGACATCATGATGCGTCATGGGCCCCTCCGGCAATTTAACCGGGAAAGCGTCAGGCTCAAACCGGGCTGGACTTCCCGAAGCGTAACAATCGTTGCGTCATGAAAGGCGGGTGTATTCTGCACTCGATCCCGTTGAGGTAGCAAGCGGGATCGTCCCGCCTCGGCTGAGCGGTGCGCTGACGCGGCCTAGAGCTTCGGTTCTGATTGAATCAGAACCGAAGCTCTAGATTCTTGTTTTGACGCGTTTTCTTCACGCGAACCGGTGTCCACTTCGCTCGAAAACGCTCTAAGGATCGACCCGCGGCGCCGGATAGCGCCGGGCCAGCGCCGACAACGTCAGGCGACGTTCGTCCGGCGGCAGCTCCAGATAGGCCAGCACGAGCGGCCGCTTCCAGTCGCCGATACCGAAATCCATCGCCATCCATTTCTGCGGCTCCGGGCCTTCGAGGCCCCGGACCCAGACGAAATAGCGGGGAAGGTCGTCGGCGTCCGTCGTGCGTGTCCTGGCCATCAGCTGTCCGCTGCATCGGATCGGTTGCCACAGGATATAGGGATTGGTGCAGCGAAGTCGAATGAGTGCATCGGCGCGCCAGCAATCGTAGAGCGAGTTTGGTCCGTGAGCGGTTGACTGACGCGCACACGACCGGTGCGTTCCGCGTACGGCAAAAGCGTGTCGCCCTGACGCCCGGGGTCAGTGCGTCAAGGTTTGCGGTGATGAAGCGGCCCGATCGGGCGCGCGCACCAGCCATCCGCTGCGAGCGGCACGGCCTCCAAAGAGAGCGATCTGCAAGGCAAAACGAAAAGACCGCCCGTGGGCGGTCTTAATCGATCGGCTTGAGCACCTACATCAAGCTATTCGTCGGCGGCGCCAGGCGAGCAGGCCGCCAATAGCCATGATCAGGCCGGGCAATCCTGCTCCGACAATCGGTCCCGGGACCGCCTGGATTGTCACGTCGGCAACCTCGATCTGACCCGCGCTATTGCCAGTCTGACCGCCGCCCGTGGTGCCGTTGACGATTCGAAAATAATCGGTCGATCCGAGGTCAACGTAGGACGGCAGAATGAACGTGCTGAACCCGCTGCCGAAATTATGGTCACCACCAATCTGGACGAAGCCGGTACCGGCTCCAGGGCCATC
Source organism: Bradyrhizobium guangxiense (assembly GCF_004114915.1). Lineage (NCBI taxonomy): Bacteria > Pseudomonadati > Pseudomonadota > Alphaproteobacteria > Hyphomicrobiales > Nitrobacteraceae > Bradyrhizobium > Bradyrhizobium guangxiense. The sequence goes on from NZ_CP022219.1 coordinate 321,145, forward strand.
GGCGTCAATGAAGAACTGGAAGAAAGACGCGGAACTGTCGCTATGGCCGGTCACAGAGATCACGTACGTCTGCCCCGGAACGGATGCAAAAGTCCAGGTCGCGCTCTCGCCTGCCGTGTTGGCGTCGAACTTGATCTTCGCTCCACCGCCGATGAGACTGGCGCCGCCGCTAAGAACCGCAGTGCCCGGAGTCAACGTGATGGCGCCCGCAGGTGCCGCTGAGACGAGGCAAAGTCCAAGTGCGAAAGCAGCCGCCGAAAACATTTTGGATTTCATGGACTATACTCCTGTCCGGAAACAATTGAATCGCATTAAAAACAGATTGAATTATTTATTTTAATTCACCCCTTGTCAAGAGGTTGCTTCGGGGAACAAAAAACTTCGAATAATGACTTAATTTCAATGGGGTGGGTGAAATTTAAACCATTAGACGCAGCGCGTACAGCATGCAACCGAATGCCGCCACTTGCGGTTGCCTGCGAGCGGAAATTGAACACCACACAATCTGTGATTGCATATCGCCGCCTCACCCGCAGAGTTGCCCGCGCTGCTGGATTGAGGTGACTGCACGGCTGACGGGCACCGGCCTTTCCGGCCTGGTGCCCGCTCTTGGGGCATCCCGGTCACGACATTCATGCCGGCAATTTCGGCACGAAGGAGAAACGAGGTCGGGATCGTGGATAGTTCAAAGCCCCTATGCGTTTGCAGCCGAGCGGCGTCGCCTCCAGGCGAGCAATCCCGCACATGCGGCGATCAGGCCAGGAAGACCCGCGCCGACAACGGGGCCCGGCACAGGGCTGACATCCAGGCTTGCACCGCCGCCCGAGGACTGAAACAGCAGCTGCGAGCCGGTCAACGTGCTCGAAAAGCCGCCGATGGCGAACAGATGGTTCGCAGAGTGGAGCGCGCTGTTGATCGCGGCAACTGCGTCATCGTTCAGCATGATCGTCAGGATCGAAAGAGCGCCGACGGGCTTTGCAATGACCGTGCTTCCGTAGCTGATCCCGCTGCGCAGGTCGTCTCGGATCGATGCCGCGTCTGCCGCCGAAGGCGGGTTGGCGAAGCTGTAATTCTTCAACGCATTGACATTCCCAGTGAAATCCCACAGCGAGAAAGTCTCTGTCGCATCGGTGCTGCCGTAAAAGCCGGGCTGATTGAGCGTCAACGTGACGGATTTTGCGTCTTTGCCGCCAAGCAGGGTAGCGAGAGGGCCGACGTCGAAAACGAGATAATTCGAACGATTGTTTGCGGCATCGAGAATGATGTTGGGAAACACTTGGCCTGTGCTGCAGCAGGCAGCTCCCACGACAGCCACGCTCCCGCTGGCGACGTTATTAATGGTTGCAGCCTGGGCACCATTCATGCCGGCAGCCGCGAACGCAATGGCCGCTAGGCCGATCCTGTATTTCTTCACGGTACTTGATCCTTACTGGATGCTGATTGCCAGGGACAACGTTCGTTGCCCCGTCTCGAGCACACCATCCAGCAACCTTGCAGCCCAACGACTGAAGGTGGGACCGTTCGATCGCGAGCTGGCGTCCCCGATGCGGCGGACGCTAGCGGTCCCATATGTAGCGTCGATGACACGGCGGGCAGCGCCGCCTTTGGCCTGAGCTCCGAAGCCGGGGGGGAAAACAAGACTGGCGTGAGGACGGCGGCCTCCCAAATTGCGCCGCGCATCGAATGCGACGGCAGGCGCGACGAAGCCGCGCGTTGCTTCACCTTTCCGAATGGTGCCCCTGGCCGACAATCGCTTAGTACCATAACAATTTGAATTTGAAGTCACTTTTATCGTCGATTGCTGCCGATACCAGCACAAATACCAGCAGGATGACGCGCGGTATTCGCCGACAAAAATAATAGCAGGCTTCCCGTAGCGGGCGCGCCCATGCAGTTCCGGACTCTACAATCGCGCCGATCGGAATCGAACCCGACTCTGACCGAACCTCCGGAGGGATCGACCGCGAGGTTAGTCTCAGCTGTTCGAGCGGAATGATCGAAAATCGTGGGTTTGACTCCCACTCTCTCCGCCGCACTGCTTATCCGCTGTATCCGGCCGTTTGCTATGGCAGCGATCTAATGAATCGCGCGACACCGGCTGTTTCGACGAGACCGCTTGCGCCCGATCGGCAACCCTAGGTCTTTCGATGTTTCTCTATGAGCGTAGAGCTGCGCTCGTCCCTGCGCTCACGAACTGCCATTCGTAAGATCGGATAACGCAACGTAGGTTTGTTTGGAGTGGGGAAGGGCGGTAGCGCTCCCCGCCACCAATCGTACGATTTTGCGCGCCAAGCTTCGATTTTTTACGATTTGCACTGTTGACGGGAGCGGCTTGAGCTTCAAGAGTGTATCGCGTTGGTGAGCGAAGCAAGCCCAGCTGTCGATAGTTGGGCTGGCGCCAGGACCTGAGGAGGTCGGCCAATCCGGTCCTTTGAACGTCAGCTCGCTATTGTGCAACCGCAGTTATCACGGCTCCGCTCGGGCCTTGCCCAGGGAGATCGCTAGCGTCTCCCAAAATGCGAATGAGTCCGCTGATCGAGGCAGCCTGCATCTTCCGCATGACGTTGGCAAGACGAAGCTTCACCGCCACCTCGCTGATCTCAGGATCGATCTGCTGTTGACAAGACCGCCGGCGTTGCTCGGCTTTCTCGACGTGTTGCACAACGGGTCTAGGCGCCAACTCCGGCTTCTCCTCCCTCCGCCGCGACGATCTTCGCCCTGTCCGGGGACGGTCGCCGCAGCACCTTGTCCCGTCCCATGAGGCGCATCCCGGGTGTCGTACTCCTTGGTGGTGGCGAGGATCGCGACGTTTGTGGCTGGCACTGTCGGTGCGACCAAAGCCATTGTGGTGCTGGTGCCCAGCGCTCCAAGCACTTGGAGCTTTTTTGTCCCCGCTTCGGTGTGAACGCGAACTTGCCATTTTGGCCGGAATTTGACCGCGTATTGCGCTGGCGATATCCTATGCCGACCGGGACCCTTGCAATTTGTATGGGGTGCTCATGGAATGGTCGACCAAGCCGCGACGCGCGGACCAACCCTTTGGAAGCTGGGCGGACGACCTTGCCGCGGCATTTGTTCGTCTTGAGCCGCGCAGGATTGCGGACGAGCCGTTTGAAGGCGCCATTTCCAGAGCTGACGCTGCGCCAATCCAAGTCTCCCTGGTGACGGCGACGCGGCATACGGTACGTCGACTTGCCTCACATATTTCCGGGAGCACCGACGATCTTTGTTTCTTCAACCTACAGATCGAAGGGCTGGGGCGCACCACGCAACGCCACCACGAGCAGACCTGTGCGCCCGGCGATCTCGCCGTCGCCGATACGACGGAGCCGTTCGAGATCGCCAACTGCCACAATTTCAAGCTCTTCTGCTTTGCGGTACCCCGACGGCTGCTGCCGAGCGGGCTGCTCGATCGTCCGCGGCTCAACCTGTCTCGCACGGAGACGGGCCGGGCTCTGTCGAAGACGCTCGCCGGCTATGCCGAAGTCTGTCTGGCGGACCATCGGCATTCAATGACCTCGGCCACCGTCGGTGCGCATGTTGTCGATCTGATCGCACACGCGCCCGACGTGCTGAGCGATCTGTCCGCCGAGCGCGTGCACATCCCCGTCCTGCTGTCGATGATGATTGACCATATCGCGCGGCATAGCGAGGACCCCGAACTCGGCGCGGCAGCCCTCGCTGCTAAGTTCCGCTGCTCCGAGCGCTACGTCCATCGTCTCTTTGCCATGACGGACAGCTCGGTCGGCGAACACGTCAATGACCGGCGGATTGCCGCCTGCACGCGCCGGCTGCTGGATCCCCAATGCGCTCACCGGACCATTGCTGAAATCGCTTTTGCCGCGGGCTTTCGCGACATCTCGCATTTCAACCGTCTGTTCAAGCGCAGCCACGGATTGGCTCCGCGCGAGTTTCGGCGTGCGAGCAGCGCACGCTGACCGACCCGGTTCGGTCCACGCCAAGAAATCGGGCGCTGCCGTCCAAGACTAAATTCTGATCCCGGGATAGCCATTCCCCGACGGCTGGCATCTGGGATCAGAGGACATCGCCATGGCGATCGATTTCACGCTTACGACACGGCAGCGGGATCTTCAGCGCGCGTCGCGCAAGTTCGCCAGAGAGGTGCTGAGCGAGGCCCGGCGCGCCGAGCTGCTGGCAACACCGGAAGAGCGCTTTCTCGCGACCCGGCCCACCTATGAAGCCATGGTCGCCGCCGGCTATTTGCGCAAATGCATTCCGTCGCCCGCAGGTGGCGAGAATGCCGGCTTGATCGACATGGCGATCCTGGCCGAGGAATTCTACAGCGTGAACGCCAGCGTGACACTGACGATGCTCGGCACCGTGCTCGGCTTGCTCCCGATTCTGCTCGGCGGCACGCCGGACCAGTGCCAGCGCCTACTCGTGCCGTTTCTGAGGACGAGTGGCGCGCCGCTCGCCGGATTCTGCTCCAGCGAGCCCGGCGGTAGCGCCAATTCCGGCTCGCCTCCGCCGGGTGAAGGGGTTCGCACCACCGCGAGACGGGAGGGCGACAATTGGGTCATCAACGGCCGCAAGAAATGGGTCTCCTCGGCCACGGGCTGGGATCGCGAGGGCGCCGACATCCTATGCGTCGTGTGCCGAACGGATGCAGCGGCGCCCCCCAGTGAAGCGATCTCGATCATTGCTGTCGAGGGACCGGTCAAGGGCCTCGTGTTCGAGCGCGCCATCGACACGATCGGTCATCGCGGGCATCTGGTGCCGCAGTTCGGCTTGCAGAATGTCGCGGCGCCGCACCGCAATCTGCTGGGCCAGGAAGGGGCGGGGCTCGCCCTGACAGCCGCCGCCTTCACGGGGACGGCGGCGCTCGTCGGCATCTTCGGCGTGGCGTTGATGCGCGCCGCCTTCGCGTTTGCGCTGCATTTTGCCCAGACCGAAAAGCGCGGCGGCGTTCACCCGATCATCGAGCATCAGGCCGTCGGATACGCGCTGGCAGATGCCAAGACCACGATCGAGGCCGCGCGCTATCTCAGCTGGCGGGCGTGTCACGCGGTCGATACCCAGTCGCCGGGGGCCGATGAGCTTGCCATCGAGGCCAAGATCTTTGGTTCGGAAGCGGCGGTTCGCGTGATCACCGATCTGATGCGGGTGGTGGGCGTCGACAGCTATGATCACGAGGCGCCGTTCGCTCGTCTGCTCCAGGATGCGCTGGCACTGCCGATCTTCGATGGCGGCAATATGGGCGTACGGCGACGGCAACTGCACATGATGTTTCGGCAAGGCAGCTACGATCCGCTTGCGGCAAGCGGCGCGGCCTGAGGGAGATGGTCATGGGCACAGAACGGAAAGTCGCCATTGTCACAGGAGCATCCCAGGGGATCGGCGCGGGGATTGCAGAGGCCTTTCGGCAGCGAAACTACGCGGTCGTCGCGACCTCGCGATCAATCAAGTCGGGCGCTGAGGCCGACGTGCTGGTCGTGCCTGGCGACGTCGGCGATTCCCAAACGGCGCAGCGGGCGTTCAGCGCGGCGCTCGAGCGTTTCGGCCGGGTCGACACCCTGGTCAACAACGCGGGCATGTTCATGGCGAAACCGTTCATCGCTTACACGCAGGCCGATTATCGGGCCTACGTCTCGACGAACGTTGAAGGGTTCTTTCACATGACCCAACGTGCGCTCGAGATCATGGGCAAGCAAGGGCGTGGCCATGTCGTCACGATCACGACGAGTCTCGTCGCCCAGCCGATGAACAGCGTGCCGGCCGCCTTGGCCTCGCTCACCAAAGGCGCCTTGAATGCGGCCACCAGGGCGCTCGCGATCGAGTATGCGAGCACTGGTGTCCGCGTCAACGCCGTCTCGCCCGGCATCATCAAAACGCCGATGCATCCACCAGAGGCGCATCAGGTGTTGGCCGCACTCCACCCCATGGGCCGGATGGGCGACATATCGGATGTTGTCGATGCGGTGCTATACCTCGATGGGGCAGGGTTTGTAACAGGCGAGATTCTCCATGTCGATGGAGGGCAGGCGGCTGGCCACCACCGCACCTAGGCCGGCGCTGCATCTGCTACAAGTGCGTCTGATATTTTCCGGTTTGCCTGCATAGGCGGCATGTCCTTGTCGCCGATCGCGATGGGTCCGACGGTCGGCGCGATCAAACTCAGCTCATTCTTGTTGCAAGCCCAGAGGCGTGCATCGACGGCGAGTAGTGCGAATTCTCTTCCGTCCGCCGGGTGGAGACTACAGCCTTCGCCGAGGTTGGAGGCCCAAAAGCGCCGACGGCGCGCTAAGGTAGGCCGCGAACTATCCAAGCACCAAAGTAGGTGGATCAATGCAAGCCTATTCCATCGCCGGAGCCAGGCTGCGAGTTCGGTGTGACGTGGACGCGTGGCGCACCCGACACGATTCGAACGTGTGACCTTTGCCTTCGGAGGGCAAACGCCAACAACCCCGCTGTCCAGCACCGGACGGAAATCGAAAGGCGGGCCAGTACTTGATGAGCCACGCCAGCGCATCGCTTCGCGGCAGGCCGAACTATGCACGTTGAACTCAGCGAAGGCTGGGCCACGAGCGCTCGCGCAGGCCAGGGCGAATGAATACGCCGAGGACGGAATTCGCTTTCTAGATGCAGCCAGCCGGGAAGAAAGCCTGATCAGCATCGAAGCAATCGTGAACGCGTTCGCGTTCCTCTATGGCCAGCCAACGCGGGGTTGGTCATTTGAGATTGACGTCCGAACGTCACGCGTAAAGCGGTGAACGGGGCATGCCGGCGCTTAATTCCCTCGTCGGGAATATCGAAATCCGCCGCGGCGCGTTTGGCTTGGCGATACCAGCAAAAATACCAGCAAAGCGGACGGTTGCAGTGGGCTTTTGCTTGTATTTTCAATGCATCGCGAAAGTTTTCCGGAGAAATCCGGAATCGAACCAGGAGCTTAAGTTATTGTTATTATTATGATTTTGTCCGTGGTGCCCCTGGCCGGAATCGAACCAGCACTCCTTGCGGAACTCGATTTTGAGTCGAGCGCGTCTACCAGTTCCGCCACAGGGGCCCTCGGTCGGCCCTTGAGGGGAGCGTCGCGAAGCCGGCGGACTATAGCCATGGACAAAGCGGGGTCAACCCGCGCCAAAGTGATGTCAGCCGTTCTCGACAGCTGCCTGGGCCGGGGCTAGAGGCTAGGACCACGACCCATTCGAAAGAGGCCGCCGTGACCACCCAGAGTGCCGCAATACCTGCATTCAGGCCGGGAGCCGCAAGCCCCGCGCTGACGGCCTCGCTGCTCGTCACGCTTATCGCGGCCGCGACCATCGCGGGCGCCTGGTTCTTCCAGCTCGTGCTTGAGATCCTGCCCTGTCCGCTCTGCCTGGAGCAGCGCTACGCCTATTACCTCGCGATTCCGCTCGGTCTGCTCACGGCCATTGCGGCGCGAAGCGGCGCGCCGCGGCCGCTGCTGCTGGCGGGGCTTGCGATCCTCGCGTTGGCGACGCTCGCCAATGCCGGTCTCGGCACCTATCATTCCGGTGTCGAATGGGGATTCTGGAAGGGGCCGACCGATTGCAGCGGTCCCGTCGTCAACCTCGGCAATGCCGGCGATCTGTTTTCAAGGCTCGACACCGTGAAGGTCGTGCGTTGCGATGAGGTGCAGTGGCGTTTCCTCGGCCTGTCGCTCGCCGGCTACAACGTGCTGATCTCGCTGGTGATGGCCGCCATCGCCGCATGGGGCTTTGCGGCGACCGCGAAGCGCTAAAGCTCAATCGTCCACATCGTCCTGCGTGCGTCCGAACAGATGCACGATGCCCGGGGTTGCGATCGTCACGAACACGAAACGCGACAAATGATGGGCCCCGACGAAGATCGGGTCGATATGCAAGGTCAGCGCCAGCGCCAGCATGGCGTCCATGGCACCCGGCGCGAAGGCGACGACGACGTCGGAGAATTTGACCTGCGTGGTGAGCGCCACGATGCCGACGAAAATGGCGGAGACGGCGATGGCCACGGTAAACGATCCCAGTGCCGCGTTGATGTGGCCGGCGAACGTCTTGATCCGCATCCGCGCGAAGCGGCTGCCGATCAGCGCGCCGATCCCGACCAGCGCCACGCCGCGCACCCAGTCCGGCAGGCCGCCCTCGACCCAGCCGGCGCCGTGCAGCACGCTGGAGGCGATCATGGCGCCGAACATCCAGCTCGCCGGAAACTTGATCAGCCGCAGGACCAGCGCCACGGCCAGCGAGGCCGCGACCAGCTCCACGAGGTCTAGCGGCGAGGCGATCGTCGTCGTCAGCGAGGCCGCGGTGGAGGAGGCCACGCCTGCGAACGCGAGCACCATCGGTAGCGCCGCGGTGAGGATGATGACGCGCATTGTCTGGACCACCGCGATGCCCGGCAGGTCGGCGCCGCGCTCGACCGCCAGTATCGTGATCTGCGACAGCGCGCCGGGACTGCCGGCCAGGAAGGCCGAGGTGCGGTCCCAGCCATGGACGCGCTGGAGGTAATAGCTGGAGCCGAAGGTCGAGCAGAAGGTCGCGAGCGCAAGCAGCCCTATGGTGAGGGGATAGGCGCTGACCTGCTGAAGCAGATGGCGCGAGACGACCGAGCCTAGCGAAATGCCGAGCAGCACCAGCACGGTCTGGGTCAGGAGCGGCGGCAGCGACAATTGACGGCCGGCGATTGCGGCGATCCCAACCGCAATCATCGAGCCCGAGATCAGTCCGCCGGGAAGCCCGGCGAGGAGAAACACCAGCCCTCCCGCGGTGCCGATGACGAGCGTCTCCGCCGTGCTCAAGAGCTTGGCGCGGCTCGGCCATTCGAACGGCAGGGGGGCGGGGATCTGCTTCACGCCACCTTATCGCAAATCGGCGACGGGCGCACAATTGCAGGCTCGTCATGCCGCAATGCGTGCGCCTCTCACTGACGCGCCGAGGATCGCGAGGGGATTACTTCTTGTCGGCGGCAGGGGCGGCCGGCGCGGCGGTGCCGGCCTTCGCTTCCTTCTTGCACTCGCGACGGAATTTCTTGCGCTCCTTGCCCTTCAGCCCCTTGGCATCCGCCTGTTTGGAGCACTCGATCGACTCGGCCGTACGCTCCTTCGTTGCCTTCTTGTCGGCGGTGGCAGCGGTATCGGTCTTGGCAGCCGGCGCGGTGGTCTGCGCGAAGGCGGTGCCGGTGGCGAGCAGGGAGGCGAGGGCGACGGCGGCGAGGCGAGAGGCGAGGGTCATGGTGGTGCACTCATCTTGCGAGAATTACGAGGGTGTGAGGAACGTCGGCTCGCGTTGCTGAACGCGACATGAATAATCTGAACAAGACGGTCACTATATTTTGGCGGCAGCAGCCATCACTTTCTTGTCGCAGATGGCCGGCACGCTAGGATAGCAACTCTTGTTTCACTTTCCCTCGGGGGAAGACCAAGGAGGAGACCTAGGGATGACCATCCAATCGAAATTGCTGTGCGCGATAGCGTTATCGGGATTTGCTGCGCTCGCGGTGTCGGCGCCGGCGCAGGCGCTGACGACGCAGGAGTGCAGCGCGAAATACCAGGCGGCCAAGAAGGACGGCTCGCTCGGCACCATGAAGTGGAATGACTTCCGCAAGGCCCAGTGCGGCGCGGATGCGACCCCGGCTGCTGCGCCGACGGCGGCTGCGCCCGCCGCTCCCGCCGAGCCGAAGCAGGCAAAGAAGGAGGCGGCCCCCGCTGCCGCGCCGACCCTGCCGGCCGGACCCGCGGTCTATCCGAACGCGATCGATCCGAAATACGCCAAGGAAACCCCGGGCAAGGGCCGCCTGCATACCTGCGTCGACCAGTACAATGCCAACAAGACCACCAACGGCAACGGCGGCATGAAGTGGATCGAGAAGGGCGGCGGCTATTACAGCGAATGCAACAAGAAGCTGAAGGGCGCTGCCTGAGCTTCGAAGTGACGCGAAGGCCGGGGCAATGCTCCGGCCTTTTGCCTAGTCGAGCAGCTTCTCGGCCGACTTCGCCGCCAATTGCGACCGCTTGCGCGGGCCGCGCTCGACGAACAACAGGCTCTGGCCGAAGATGAAGCAGTAGAACAGGAAGGCCTGCGCGTCGGCTTCCTCGGCCTCGAGCCCGGTTGCGCGATAGAGCTCAGCCACGTGCTTGAGCCGAACGGCGTCCACGGCCGCCGCTGCCGCCGCGGCGTTCTCGTCCGAGCGGGCCCATTGCCGGATCGCGAGCTCGATCGCCATGGCTTCCGGATTGAGACGCTCCGAATAGAGCTGGATCACCGCCTTCAGCCGTTCGCGGGGCCCTTGACCGTTCAGGCGGGTCTGCTGCGCGATCGACGCCGCGCGCCCCTCGCGCCAGCGTTGCAGCATGGCATCGAGCAGCGCGGCGCGGTCGGCGAAGCGGCGGTAGAAGCCGCCCTTGGTGACGCCGAGATTCTTGGCGAGCACCTCGACCCTGACACCCTCGACCCCTGAGCGGGCGAGCTCGGCAAACCCCGCCTCGACCCAGACATCGCCCTTGCCGTCGCTCATGAAGCGAGCTCTCCGATTCTTGATACGGTGCCGTATTGCTAACCCGTCCCGCGCCTGATACGCTACCGTATCAAGATCAAAGGGGGTGGAGGCGATGGCGCAGGAGGCAACCTATCGCGGCACGGTCTATCCGTGGCAGTGCGACCACGTCGGCCACATGAACATCATGTGGTACGTCGGCAAATTCGACGAGGCCAACTGGAATCTGTTCGCCCGCCTCGGGCTGACGCCGAGCTATCTGCGCTCATCCGGCCGCGGCATGGCCGCCGTGCAGCAGAACATCACCTACAGGCGCGAGCTGCTCGCCGGCGATATCGTCGAGATCCGCAGCCATCTGCTCGAGGTCCGCGACAAGTCGATTCGCTTCCGGCATGACATGACGAACGCCGAGACCGGGGAGATCGCCGCAATGTGCGAGATCACCGGCGTGCACATGGACCGCAGCCAGCGCAAATCGGCGCCGTTCACGGATGCCATCCGCGAGATCGCCGTAAGGCATCTCGCCGAGCCGGCCGAGGTCTGAGCCATGGCTGCGTTCGAGCCGAGGAATCCGGGCTATCGCGCGGCGGCCGTCGCCATGTTCGATGGCCAGCCGGCGATGCGCACGCTCGGCGTCGTGATCGTCCGCTTCGGACCGGGCGAGGCCGAGCTCGCGATGCTGCATTCGCCGGAATTCACCCAGCAGAACGGCTTCATTCACGCCGGCATCGTCACGGCCGGGCTCGACAACGCCTGCGGTGTTGCCGCCTTCACGCTGATGCCGTGCGAAGCCGACATCCTCACCGTCGAGTTCAAGACCACGCTGCTTGCACCAGCCCGGGGCGAGCGCTTCGTTTTCAAGGCCGAGGTCGTCAAGCCCGGCCGAACGCTGACCTTCTGCGAGGCAAAGGCATTTGCCGAGCATGAGGGCAAGTCCACGTTGATTGCGACCATGACCGGAACGTTGATGGCGATGCTGCCGCGCAACGCAGCCTCGCTGGCGCCGCGCACGTCCGGCGCATAGCGGCGATTGACAAGCTTGCCGACGCATCCCTTGATGCGAAGGTCATGCTTGCGAGTCTCGGTCTCATCCTGCTGTGCCAATTGATCGGCGAAGTCGTCGTGCGCGGCCTCGGCCTGCCGCTGCCGGGACCTGTGCTCGGCCTGCTGCTGCTTCTGATGCTGCTCCTCGCTCGCGATCGCTTCGCGTTGCTCATGCGCGGACCGCTGCGCGACGACGGCGTCGAGACGGCGAGCAAGGGTCTATTGGCGCATCTGTCGCTGTTGTTCGTGCCGGCGGGCGTCGGCGTGGTGCAGAAGCTCGACCTGCTTGCGTCCCACGGCATCGCGATCATCCTAGTGCTCGCGCTGTCGGTGGTCGTCACGCTGCTCGCGACGGTGCTGACCTTTCGCCTCGTCAGCCGCCTGCTGAAGCAACGGGACGCGCGATGAAGGACAATCCGTTCTCGCTGTGGGTCTACCTCTCGCAGTCGCCGCTGCTGTGGCTGACCGTGACGCTGCTGGTCTATGCGGCGACCGATGCGGTGTCGCTGGCGACGCGGCGCCACCCGCTGGCCAATCCCGTGCTGCATGCGATGTGGATCATCGGTGCGTTCCTGCTGCTGACCGGCACCTCCTACACCAGCTATTTCGCCGGCGCGCAATTCGTTCATTTCCTGCTGGGGCCTGCCACGGTCGCGCTCGCCGTGCCGCTCTACGAGAATCGCAAGCGCGTGGTCACCTCGATCGTGCCGATGCTGGTGGCGCTCCTCGCGGGATCGATCACGGCCGTGGTGTCGGTGGTGTTGCTGGCCGAGCTCGCCGGCCTTCCCCGCGAGGTGGTCCTGTCGCTGGCGCCGAAATCGGTCACCGCCGGCGTTGCCATGGGCATCGCCGAATCCCTGCATGCCGATCCTTCGCTGGCCGCGGTTGCGGTGATCCTCACCGGCATCATGGGCGCCATCATCGTGACGCCGCTGATGAACCGGACCGGCGTCAGCGATTACCGCGCGCGCGGATTCGCCGCCGGCCTTGCCGCGCATGGCATCGGCACCGCGCGCGCGTTCCAGGTCGACGAGATCGCCGGCGTCTTCTCCGGCATCGCCATGAGCCTGAACGCCTTGGTGACCTCGTTCCTGGTCCCCTTGGCGGTCACGCTGCTGGTGCGATGACATCGCCGCCGCAACACCTTATATGATCTGTAACAATTCCCGGTCCCGAACCGTATTCGGGAAGATGGGACCGAAACGGGACGAGATATGGCTGGATTTGGGAATAAGGGCCTTGTGCCCACGCGGCGCGCGGCGTTGACGCTGATCGGGGTGGGCGTCCTCGCGGCTGGCCGTATCACCTCGGCACTGGCGGCTGCAGACGACGAGGTCCTGACCGAAGCCAAGGTGCTGCGCGATCCCGACACGCCCGTCGCCGGCAATCCCAATGGCAACATCACGATCGTCGAATGGTCCGATTACAATTGCCCGTATTGCCGCAAGCTCGAGCCCGAGCTGCGCCAGGTGGTCCAGGATGACGGCAAGGTGCGGCTGGTGATGAAGGATTGGCCGATCCTCGGGCCCGTCTCGGTCACCGCGGCGCGGTCGGCTCTCGCAGCGAAATTTCAGGACAAGTACCACCAGGCCCACGACGCCATGATGGGCGTTAGCTCGCGCCTGACCGAGCCGCGCATCAACGAATTGCTGGCGGCGGCCGGCGTCGATATGGACCGCCTGAAACGCGATCTTGCCGGCCGTGGCAGCGACATCGATGCGCTCCTCAAGCGCAACAATGAGCAGGCCGAAGCCTTCGGCTTCCGCGGCACGCCGTCCTTCATCGTCGGCAAGTACCGCGTGCCCGGCGTGCTCAGCATGACCGAGTTCGAGCAGGTCATCGCCGATGCGCGCAAGGCCAAGATGAACTGAACGCGCAGCGTTGATCGCAGCCAACACAAAGGCGCCGCCGCGGATCCGCGACGGCGCCTCGTTCATTTCAGGCAGGCCGGCGTTACTTCTGGGAGATTCGGACCCAGTCCTTGTGCGCGCGATCGCGCAGCGCCTCCCAATCGGCCTTCGCGACATCCCAGTTCACGATGGTGCGATTGCTGGTCGCGACCTCACCGTTGGCGACCGACGATGTCCGCATGGAGTCATAGACATAGACGCTGCCGGCAAGAAGCAGCGCGCCCAAGATCATTCCGAAAAAAGTCCGCATGGCTAACCTCCGGTGACGGCCGATAACGTCGGCCCGGAGAGAATGGTTCCGCGGCCATGCGGCGCATGTTAGGAGAGGTCGTTCATCCCGCATTCAGCCACTGCAACAGCTCAGCGTTGATCTCGCGCGGATAGGTGTGGCTGAGGTCGTCGATCTCGCGATAGGTGACGTTCGCGCCGGCGGCCGCGAGCGCCGCCTGCGTCTGACGCGCGGTCTGCACGGGAAACATCCAGTCGAGCTTGCCGTGGGTGATGAAGATCGGCAACTGCCGCAGGCGCGTGGCGTCGGCCATCTCCGCCATCAGCGGATGGAAGGTTGCGGACACCGGCGCCAGATGGGTGAAGGGCGAGGCGCCGTCGAGCCCGCTCACATAACAGAAGGTGCCGCCGTCGCTCATGCCGGTCAGCAGCATGCGGGAGGCATCAACGGTCCAGCGGCTGCGCACGGTCTCGAGGATGCGCATGAGGTTGGGCGTATCGGCATCATCGCCCATCAGCGCCCAGGTCGGACCGGTCGCGGTCGGCGCCACCAGGATCGCGCCGAGGCTGCGGGCGTCGCGCAGCCAGCTCCACAGAAAGCCACGTCCGTTACCGCTGCCGCCATGCAGTGCCATCACCAGCGGCATGGCGCGATCGGGCGTGTAATATTCGGGCACATAGACCGAGAAGCCGCCGCGGCTGCCGGGTTCGTTGTGATCGTGGAGGATGCCGGTATCTTCGCTCGCGCCGGCTTCGAGTCGCGACAACAGGTCTGCATTGTCGCGATTGGCGGCGTTGAGGAAGAAGCTGCTCACCGGCGGAAACTGCGCCGCAAGAGGATAGAGCGCCTCTTGTGCACGCGGCAGATGGCGCAGCGCGCGGAACACCGCGACCAGATCGCCATTGCCGCGCTCGACCTCGCGAATGCCGGCAAAGGCGGCGAGTGCCTCGTCGCAGGCGCGATCGAGCCGCTCGCGCAGTCCGGCGAATTGCTCCGGCCAATCCCCAAGCGTCGCGCGCGCCGTCTGCAGCGCCCGGTCCGGTGTGCCAATCGCGTTCATCACCGAGGCAAAGGCCGGCGGGTGCAGATTCCGCTGGAAGTATCCAAGCGCTTCCAGCGCATTGAGCAGCGGCGGGAGCACGGCCACGATGTCGTCGATCACGGCCTCGCTCATTGCCAATTCCTTCGTGGATTCAATGCAGCTTCGGCGCCTTCAACAGCTTGAAGCGGTCGGTCGAGGTCACCGCGACGTCGAAAGTGACGCCTTCGTGGTGCACTGTGAGCGGCACGTCGACGCCGGCGGCGCCGAGCGCCCACATCTTCTTGTAGAAGGCGGTCTGGCTCGTCACCTTGTCGCCGTTGACGGCGAGAATGACGTCGCCGGTCTTGAGCTCGGCGCGGGCCGCCGGACCGTTGGTGGAGATCCCGATCACCACCACGCGGTTGTCGATCTCGGTCGAGAAGAGCCCGAGCCAGGGCCGCGCCGGCTTGTTGACGCGGCCGAACTTGCGCAGATCCTCCAGGATCGGCTTCAAGAGGTCGATCGGCACGATCATGTTGACGTGCTCGGCCTTGTCATCGCGCTCGCGTTCCAGCTGGAGCGAGCCGATGCCGATCAACTCGCCGCGCTCGTTGAGCATCGCGGTGCCGCCCCAATTCGGATGCGCGGGATAGGTGAAGATGGCCTCGTCGAGCAGATATTCCCAATAGCCGGCGAATTCCTGCTTGGCCACGATCTGGCTCGCGACCGAGCGCGTGCGACCGCCGGCGCCGCCGACCACGACGCGATCGCCGATCCGGGTGTCTGCCGAGTTGCCGAGCGGCAAGGGCTCGACGTCGAGATGGCCGAGCGCCTGCACCAGACCGAAGCCGGTGACGGAATCGAAGCCTAGCGCGTGCCCTTCGACCCCCCGCCCGTCCGCGAGGTGCAACCACACCGATTCCGCCTCGGTGATGAGATAGCCGATGGTAAGCACCAGCCCGTCGTCGATCACGACGCCGTTGCCGGCGCGTTCGGTGCCCAGCGTCTCGGCGCTGAAGGCGTCCGGCGGGATAATGGCGTGCAGGCCGACGATCGATGCGAGCGCCCGGTCGAGATCGAAACCGTAGTCGCTCGCACGTGGCTGATTGGCCGGCGGCACTCTCCATTCGGTCAGCGTGGACATGGAGTTCTCCTGGCTGAGAGCGTCGTTCCGCCGAGCTGGCGGAACGACGCGCGAAGCACGGATAATTTAAGCCGGGGGAGCCCGTCTTGAAAGCCTCGTTCCCAACTATTCGTGAGAACGCCGCGTGAAATCTTCGAAAGGCATCGGAACGCCCAACACACGGGCAGCAGGCGCCCCTCAATCCGGCATGCACCGCATGGCTGGTGTCCGGCGAGGTGCTAGGCGTCGCACGGTGAAGCTGCTAACCATTGCCGCTTCGTTTGACCAAGGGATCACGGATCGAAGCATGGATAACCGCAGCGACATCTGGCGTGGCGTCGACACGATCAAGACGCGTTTCATCGACCTCAGCGACAGGGTCTGGGGCATGCCCGAAGTGTGCTACACCGAGGCGCGGTCCGCCGCCGAGCATCTCGCCGAGCTGCGTCACCAGGGTTTCCGCATCACGGAGAAGGTCGCGGGCATTCCGACCGCGGTGATGGGAGAGTGGGGCGAGGGCGGTCCGGTCATCGCGTTCATGGGGGAATATGACGCGCTGCCTGGCCTCAGCCAGGAAGCGGGTGTCGCCGAGCATCGTCCGATCGAAGTCGGCGGACACGGCCATGGCTGCGGTCACAATCTGCTCGGTTCCGCCGCGCTGCTCGCCGCGACCGCAGTGAAGGATTGGCTCGCCGACAACAAGGTGCCCGGCCGCGTGCGCTATTACGGCTGCCCGGCTGAGGAAGGCGGCGCGGCAAAGGCCTTCATGGTGCGCTCCGGCGCGTTCGAGGACGCCGACATCGCCATCACCTGGCATCCGCACAGCTTCTGGGAGGTCGCGGTGACGCCGTCGCTCGCCAATACGCGCGCGGACTTCATCTTCACCGGCCGCACCTCGCATGCCGCGGCCTCGCCGCATCTCGGCCGTTCCGCGCTCGATGCGGTGGAATTGATGAATGTCGGCGTGAACTACATGCGCGAGCACATGCCGAGCGATGCTCGCGTGCATTATGCGCTGCTCGATACCGGCGGCATCGCCCCCAACGTGGTCCAGGCCCATGCGCGCGTGCGTTATTCGATCCGCGCCCGTGACCTGCCCGGCATGAACGAGCTGGTCGGGCGCGTGAGCAAGATCGCAGAGGGCGCGGCGCTGATGACGGAAACCAAGGTGGAGATGAAGATCATTTCCGCGGTCTCCAACATCCTGCCGAACGCGCCGCTGGAGCAGGCTCTGCACCGGGTCATGGAAGAGCTCGGACCGCCGCATTTCGACGATGCCGACAAGGGCTTTGCCGGCCAGATCCGTGCGACGCTGACCGACAAGGACATCGCGTCCGTCTACTACGCGATCGGCATGGAGCCGACCGATCGGCCGCTGGCCGACTTCCTGGTGCCGCTCGATGCCAAGCGCAATCCGCTTGTCGGCTCGACCGATGTCGGCGATGTCAGCTGGGTGGTGCCGACCGTTCAGGTTCACGCACCGACGGTTGCAATCGGCACGCCCTTCCATACCTGGCAGGTGGTCGCGCAAGGCAAGAGCCCGCACGCGCACAAGGCCATGGTGCAGGCGGCCAAGGCAATGGCCGGTCTCGGCATCAAGGCACTGACGGAACCGGAGCTGATCAAGGCGGCCAAGGCCGACCTCAAGAAGCGGACCGCCAAGACGCCATATGTCTGTCCGCTGCCGGATCACGTCGAGCCGCCGCTCACCATGTCCGTGGCGTAGAATTTCGCCTCGATACTTCGTCTGATCCGGCGAACAAATTTTCCGCAGTGCAGCGAGCAATCCAGCATGTTTTGATGGTGGATTGCCGAACGGATGGGCTGCGGAACACGATTTTGCCCAACGGACAGCCAGAAGACCGTTTGCATACACACGGTCCCAGTTGACGCGCCCCCCATTCGGTGTGCCATCTACTGCCAGCCAAATGGGCGGCCGCCTTTTCGCGGCCGTCTTCATCACGATGGGAAACCAGACGGGGACAACCATGCTGGATAAAGAACTGCGTTCGATGATCGGCCAGGTGAAGGACGGGCGAATGGATCGCCGCGCCTTCATCAAGCACATGGCGGCCGTCGGTCTCACCGCACCCCTGGCCAACCAGATCCTCGCGCTCGGTGGCGTCGCCATGGCCGAGAGCGCCTCGACCTACAAGCCGACCAAGCGTGGCGGCGGCGGTGCGCTGAAGCTGTTGTGGTGGCAGGGCCCGACCTTGCTCAATCCGCATTTCGCCACCGGCACCAAGGACCAGGACGGCTCGCGCCTGTTCTACGAACCGCTCGGCTGCTGGGACCCGGACGGCAACATGAAGCTGGTTCTGGCCAGCGAAATTCCCTCGATCCAGAACGGCCTGCTTGCCGCCGACGGCAAGTCGGTGACGTGGAAGCTGAAGCCCGGCGTGAAATGGCACGACGGCAAACCGTTCTCCGCCGACGACGTCGTATTTACCTGGCAGTATGCCAAGGACCCCGCGACCGCGGCGATCACCGTCGGTGTCTATCGCGACATCGTCGTCGAGAAAATCGACGATCTCACGGTCAAGATCACCTTCCCGAAGCCGACCCCGTTCTGGGCCGACGCTTTCGTCGGCGCCGGCGCGGGCCAGATCCTGCCGAAACATCTGTTCGCCGATTTCATCGGCTCCAAATCGCGCGAGGCTCCGACCAATCTCGCACCCGTAGGCACCGGTCCCTACAAGTTCGTCGAGTTCAAGCCGGGCGATCTCATCCGCGGCGTGATCAATCCCGACTATCACATGCCCAACCGCCCCTATTTCGACACGCTCGAGATGAAGGGCGGCGGTGACGCGGTCTCGGCCGCGCGTGCGGTGATTCAGACCGGTGAATACGATTTCGGCTGGAACATCCAGGTCGAGGACGACGTGCTGTTGCGCCTCGAGAAGGGCGGCAAGGGCAAGACCGTCTACGCCGTGGGCGGCGACACCGAGTTCATCGCGCTCAACTTCACCGACCCGAACGTCGAGGTCGACGGCGAGCGTTCGTCGATGAAGACCAAGCATCCGCTGTTCTCGGATCCCGTGGTACGCAAGGCGCTGTCCCTGCTGGTCGATCGCGAGTCCGTCAAGAAGGCGATCTACGGCCGGGCCGGCCGCACCACCGCGAACTTCCTCAACGGCCCCGAGAAGTTCGTGTCCAAGAACACGAGCTGGGAATTCAACATCGAGAAGGCCGCCAAGATGCTCGACGACGGCGGCTGGAAGCCCGGCGCCGACGGCATCCGCGAGAAGGACGGCAAGAAGCTCAAGCTTGTCTATCAGACCTCGATCAACGGCCCGCGCCAGAAAACCCAGGCCATCATCAAGCAGGCCTGTCAGAAGGCCGGCATCGACGTCGAGCTGAAGTCGGTTGTGGCCTCGGTGTTCTTCTCATCGGACGTCGCCAATCCCGACACCTATCCGAAGTTCTACGCCGACCTCGAGATGTTCCAGATCCCGCTCAGCCAGCCGGACCCGTCGCAGCACATGCGCCGCTATGTCTCGACGGCGGTCGCGACCAAGGAGAACAAGTGGCAAGGCACGAACTTCCCACGCTGGGTCAACAAGGATTATGACGCCGTGATCAACGCGGCCGACATGGAAATGGATCCGGTCAAGCGCGCGGCGCTCTACATCAAGGCCAACGACCTGATGTGGGAAGACACCGTGTTCATCCCCGTGATGCATCGTCTGAAGGTCGAGGCGGCCGCGAACAATCTGCGTCCGGTGATCTCGGGCTGGGCCAACGAAACCGACAATCTGTTCGACTGGTACCGCGAGGAATGATCCCCCAGCGCTAGACGGGGCCTTCCCTCATGAGTCAGTACATCCTGCGTCGTCTGCTGATCGCGATTCCGAGCCTGCTCGGAATCTCGGTCGTACTGTTCGTCGTGCTCGCGCTCGCCCCCGGCGATCCATTCTCGGAGCTGGCGACCAACCCGAACGTGCCGCCCGAGGTGCAGGCCGCGCTTCGGGCCAAGTTCGGCCTCGACGATCCGATCCACCTCCGCTACCTGCACTGGCTCAACGCCATGCTGCACGGCGACTGGGGCTTCTCCTTCGTCAGCCGGATGGACGTCGACAAGCTGATTCTGCAGCGCCTGCCCGCAACGCTCTACGTGATCGGCTCGGCGCAGATCCTGGCGTTGCTGATCGCGATACCCGTCGGCGTCTATGCCGCGACCCGGCCTTATTCGCTGTTCGACCAGATCGCCAACACGCTCGCCTTCGTCGGCTTCTCGCTGCCGACCTTCTTCACCGGCATCCTGTTCATCCTGATCTTCTCGGTCACGCTGGACTGGCTGCCGTTCGTCTACACCACCGACATCAAGGCCACCGGCGTCCGCTGGGTGCTGGAGATGATCCGTCAGGCGATCATGCCGGTGGCGGTGCTCGGCCTGTTCCAGGCGGCGTCGATGACGCGTTTCGTGCGCTCAGCGATGCTGGACGTGATCCGGCTCGACTACGTCACCACGGCGCGCGCCAAGGGGCTCGGGCAGGCCAAGGTCATCGTCAAGCACGTGATGCGCAACGCCATGATCCCGGTGGTGACGCTGATCGCGTTGCAGATGCCCGCGGTGTTCGGCGGCGCCATCGTCACCGAGCAGATCTTCCGCATTCCCGGCATCGGCTCGCTGCTGATCTCCTCGATCCTGTCCAACGACACGCCTGTCGTGATGGCCGTGACGTTCGTCTTCGCGTGCCTCGTCGTGCTGTTCAATCTCATCGCGGACGTTCTTTATGGCTGGCTTGACCCTCGCATCTCCTTCCGCTGAGCGGCGTGTTTACTCGCCCTGGCGCGAGACGTGGCGGCGCTATAGCCGGCACAGGCTCGCGGGCGTCAGCGCCTTTCTGCTCCTCGTTCTGGTGCTCGCCGTCGTGGTCGGGCCCTTCGTCTGGCGCATCAAGATCAACGACATCGACATCGTCGCCGGGCTGCAGGGCCCCTCGCTGGCCCATCCGTTCGGGACCGACGATCTCGGCCAGGACATTCTGGCGCGCATGATCTATGGCGGCCGCATCTCGCTCGCGGTCGGCCTCGCCGCGATGCTGGTCTCGGTCTTCATCGGCACGCTGATCGGCGCGCTCGCCGGCATGTCGCGCGGCGCGCTCGGGCACGCCCTGATGTGGCTCACCGACCTGTTCCTGTCGCTGCCGCAGCTGCCGCTGCTGCTGCTGCTGATCTATCTCTTCCGCGACGGGCTGAAGCAGGTGTTCGGCCCCGAAGGCGGCATCTTCATCCTGATCGTGCTCGTAATCGGTGGCCTGCGCTGGATGCCGGTGGCGCGGCTCGTGCGCGCGCAGTTCCTGTCGATCCGCGAGAAGGAGTTCGTCGAGGCTGCCCGCGCGCTCGGCGCCGGCCCGGTGCGGCAGGTGGTGCGTCATATCCTGCCCAATGCGGTCGGTCCGGTGATCATCGCCGGCACCATCGACGTCGCCGCTGCCATCATCGCGGAATCGACGCTGTCCTTCCTCGGCCTCGGCTTCCCGCCGGATACCCCGACCTGGGGCCGGCTGCTGTACGACGCCAAGGATTTTCTCGACATTGGTCCGCACTGGGCGCTGTTTCCGGGCGGTGCGATCTTCATCGCGGTGGTGGCCATCAACTTCATCGGCGACGGTCTGCGTGACGCGCTCGATGCGCGACGGGTGATCTGATGGCGCCGCTGCTCGAGATCAAGGGACTGAAGACCCACTTCTCCACCGACGACGGCATCCTCCAGGCCGTCGACGGTGTCGACATCTCCATCAACAAGGGCGAAACGCTCTGCGTCGTCGGCGAATCCGGCTGCGGCAAGACCGTGACCGCGATGTCGATCCTGAAGCTGATCGCGATGCCGCCGGGGCGCATCGCGGCTGGCCAGATCATCTTCGAGGGCCGCGATCTGGTGCCGCTGACCAGCAACCAGCTCGACGAGATCCGCGCCAAGGAGATCGGCTTCATCTTCCAGGAGCCGATGACCTCCCTCAACCCGGTGCTCACCATCGGCGAGCAGATCGCCGAGAGCCTGCGCCGGCACGAAGCCGTGACGAAGAAGCAGGCGCTCGAGCGCACCATCGAGATGCTGAAGCTGGTGCAGATCCCGAACGCCGAAGGCCGCGTGCACAACTACCCGCACCAGTTCTCCGGCGGCATGCGCCAGCGCGTGATGATCGCGATGGCGCTCGCCTGCAAGCCGAAACTGATCATTGCCGACGAGCCCACCACGGCGCTCGACGTCACCATCCAGGCCCAGATCCTCGACCTGCTCCAGGACATGAAGGACCGCTTCGGCATGGCGGTGATGCTGATCACCCATGCCATGGGCGTGGTCGCCGAAACCGCCCAGCGCGTCGTCGTGATGTATGCCGGCAAGGTGGTGGAGGAGGCGCTGGTCGACGACCTGTTCGGCGATCCCCGTCATCCCTATACGCAAGGGCTGATCCGCTCGATCCCGCGCATCGACCTCGACAGCGAGCACAAGACGCGGCTGGAGGCGATCGGCGGCTCGGGGCCGATCCTGATCAATCCGCCAGTCGGCTGCCGTTTTGCGCCGCGCTGCAAGTTCGCCATGAATGTCTGCACCGAGAAGGAGCCGCTGCTGCGCGAGATCGCACCCGGTCACCGCATGGCCTGTCACCTCGGCGATCCGAACCTGGGAGCCGCGTCATGAGCGAGCCCTTGCTCCGCGTCAGCGGCCTGAAGAAACATTTCCCCGTGCTCGGCGGCCTGCTGTCGCGCCAGGTCGGCACCGTCTATGCGGTCGATGGCGTGTCGTTCTCGGTCAACCGCGGCGAGACGCTCGGTCTTGTCGGCGAATCCGGCTGCGGCAAGTCGACCACGGGGCGCTGCGTGCTGCGCCTGATCGAGCCGACCGACGGCGAGGTCACCTTCGACGGCCAGGACGTGCGCAAGCTCAGCGGCAACGATCTGCGCGCGATGCGGCGGAACATGCAGCTGGTGTTCCAGGACCCGTTCGCCTCGCTCAATCCGCGCATGACGGTCGGTACGATCCTCGGCGAGGCCTTCACCATCCACAATCTCGCGAGCTCCGCCAAGGAGCGCGAGGAGCGCGTCGCCGGCTTGCTGGTCAAGGTCGGGCTTAAGGCCGAGCACATGCGGCGCTATCCGCATGAATTCTCCGGCGGCCAGCGCCAGCGCATCGTGATCGCGCGAGCGCTCGCGGTCGAGCCGAAGCTGATTGTCTGCGACGAACCGGTCTCCGCGCTCGACGTGTCGATCCAGGCCCAGGTCATCAATCTACTGGAGGATCTCCAGGCCGAGCTGAACCTGACGTATCTCTTCGTCGCACACGACCTCTCGGTGGTCGAGCACATCTCCGACCGCGTCGCGGTGATGTATCTCGGCCGCATCGTCGAGCTCGCCAAGGCCAGCGACCTCTACCGCAATCCGCAGCACCCCTACACCAGGGCGCTGCTCTCTGCGGTGCCGGTGCCCGATCCCAAGCTCAAACGCGAGCGCATCCGCCTCAAGGGCGACGTGCCGAGCCCGATGAAGCCGCCAGCGGGCTGTCACTTCCACACCCGCTGCCCGATCGCCCAGCCGCGCTGCGCGGAGAGCGCGCCCGTGCTGAAGGAGGGGGCGGGCGGTCACTTCGTGGCGTGCCACCTGGCCTGACGAGACGCGAAAACGCGGATTCAGTCGAGCGGCACGCCGTGCTCCGACAGGGCCTGTCTGAAAGCCTCCACGGACGTGTGGTGATGCGCGAACAGGCCCGCCTGTCGCGCTCCAGCGACATTGGCCGCGAGATCATCGACGAACAGGACGGTCTGCGGCCTCACATCGAGCTCCGACAGGCAGAGGCGATAGCAGTCCGGGTCCGGCTTGGCCGTCTTGAATTGGGCCGAGGCGTAGATCCGGGAGCCGAACAGCGGACGCAGCTCCGGCAACAACGTGTCGATGTGGTCGGCGACTAGCGTGGTGTTGTTGGTCAGGACGGCAACATCGACGGTCTTGCGCAAGCTGCGGGCAATCTCCAGCATCGCGTGATCCGCCCTCATGGAGCGGCGCCGCGCCTCCACCCACTCCGCGAGCGAGAGAGGATAGCCGATTCGTTCGCCAAAGCCTCGCAGATAGTCGGCGGCCTCGAGCGCACCGGAATCGCCGAGCAGCTCGAATCCGCTGTCCCAGATCGCCTCGTGCACGGCGTCGCTTGTCGCTCCCGCGATCTCCGCCAGGTAGGCGACGCGCGTCGCCCTGTCATAGGCGCAGAGGACATTGTCCATGTCGAACAGGACGAGCTTGATTGCGTCGGTCACGGCGGCACTCGCGGATCGGCCGGAGATCGGCCCCGATCAGCGTCATATCCCGCCTGGAGGCGGGCGACAAATCCGGGGTGGTGCCGGGTGGCCGCGGTGCGCCCGCCGTCTCAGCCCTCCAGCGTAAAGCCGACGCGCAAGGTTACCTGATAGTGGCGCACGGTGCCGTTCTCGATGTGACCGCGCGTCTGCACCACCTCGAACCATTTCATCTCGCGAACGGTCTTGGCGGCGCGGCTGATCGCATTCTTGATCGCGTCCTCGATCGAGGTCTCGGATGATCCGACGAGGTCCAGGATCTTGTAGACGTGATCGCTCTCGGGTGCGGGCATGGGTCTTCCCCTGTTTCGATTTGCGGCCGACGAACGCGTTTCGCGGAACGTGCATGCGAGTGCGCCTGGCGTTGACTCTGAACGGGCATGGCCGCCTCAGGTTCCTTGCCCTGTGATGGGCCGCATGCGCCAGCCGAGGTGGAGCGGGCCGCACTTGCCTGCTAAGCGCTGGTCATGGATTCGGCGCGACGCGACAGGACGATCGGCTCTCTCTGCCTCTGCGTGACGGCCGTCGGCTGGGCGTTGAATTGGCCGCTGATGAAGCTGCTGCTCCAGCAATGGCCGCCTTTGTTCGCGCGCGGGCTTGCGGGCGTTTGCGCCTCGCTCATCCTCGGGACTCTGGCGCTGAGCCGAAAGGAGTCGTTCGCCGTTCCGCGCGAGGCCATCCCGCGGCTGCTGTTTGCCGCCTTCACAAACGTCTTGGCCTGGATGGGGCTCGGCACGGTCGCGATGAAATATGTGACGGTGAGCGAGGGCGCTCTGCTCGCCCACACCATGCCGATCTGGGCGATGCTGTTCGCCTGGCCGCTGCTACAGACGTGGCCGACCCTGCGGGATATAATCGGGCTCGTCCTCGGTGTTGCCGGCGTCACGCTGCTCCTGAGCGGCAACGGCTTCGCGTTCGGCGCCGACAAGCTGCTGGGCATTGTGCTGGCGCTGCTCTGCGCCATCCTGTTCGCGCTCGGCAACGTGCTGAACCGCAAGCCGCTGCCGATGCCGCCGCTGGTCGTCGTCGCTTGGCAGGTCGGGCTCGGTTGCGCCACGATGCTGGTCCTCGGTGTGCTGTTCGAGCGTCCCGACATCACCGCAATCACCCCGCTGGGGCTCGGCTGCTTCGCTTATATGACCCTGGTGCCGATGGGCGTCTGCTACGTCACCTGGTTCGAGACGCTGCGTCGTCTGCCACCGACCACGGCCTCGACCGGCATGCTGATCGTGCCCGTGATCGGCGTGGTCTCCGCCGCCATCATTCTGGGCGAGCCGCTGGGCTATCGCGAATGGACCGCGATGGCGCTCACGCTCGGCGGCGTGACGCTGGCCTTGCAGCGGGGATGAGGCGCGAAGGCGCGCCCCTACGGATCCAGCTCCGTATCCCAGTACAGATAGTCCAGCCAGCTGTCGTGCAGATAGTTCGGCGGGAACAGGCGTCCGTTGCGGTGGAGCTGGTGCACGGTCGGCGCGAATGCGCTCTGGCGCGGAAACATCTTGGCTTGCGCCGGCGTCAGATTGCCCTTGCGTAAGTTACACGGCGAGCACGCCGCGACCACGTTCTCCCAGGTGGTCTGGCCGCCTTTGCTGCGCGGGATGATGTGGTCGAAGGTGAGGTCTTCGGGCGAGCCGCAATATTGGCAGGGGAAACGATCGCGCAGGAAGACGTTGAACCGGGTGAAGGCGGGATGCGTCGTTGGTTTGACGAAGGATTTGAGCGAGACGACGCTCGGCAGCTGCATTTGCAGCGTGGGACTGTGAACCGCCTGATCGTAGTGAGCGACGATGTTGACGCGGTCGAGGAACACCGCCTTGATCGCGTCCTGCCACGACCAGAGAGACAGCGGGTAGTAACTCAGCGGCCGGAAGTCCGCATTCAGCACCAACACCGGCCAACTGCCTTGCGAGACATGTGCGTTCAAGTAACGCTCCCGGCCTCCAATATACGCTGCGAAGCAGCACGTACTGACATACTACATGCAGCGTGACGGGATTGTGAAGCCCGTTGAGCGACTTATTCAGGCGCAAGCAATGCGGCGGCGGGGTGGCAAAAGCACTCAAAATGCCGCGATCTCGCCGCTGGCCTCGCGGCGGCGCGGAACCCCCTTCGGCGCGGATGCCTTGCCGCGGCGGCTACTCCCGTACCCGCTCCAGCTTCTGCAAGCAGCGACTCGCGCGCACGACGGGCGGCATCTCCTCGTCCGGAAAGCTCGTCTCCCAGTTGGTGACGCCGACCTCGCCGACATAGATATCGCCCTTCGAGTCCAGCGCGATGCCATGCGGCGCCAGGAATTTTCCGCTGCCAACGCCCGGCCCCTCCTCGCCGCCGAGCCGCGCGATGCGATTTCCCCTGGCGTCCACGATCGACAGCCGCGGGCCGAGATTGGGCACCTTGCGGTTGATGGCAAGGCCGGGGCCGAGCTCGCCGACCACGAAGGTCGGGTTCTTGGGCCCGCCGCAGCAGCACAGCGCGCAGGGGCGGTGCAGGTTGTTCCACTGCGTCTCGTATCTGCCCTCGCCGTCGAACACTTGGATGCGATGGTTCTCGCGGTCGGCGACATAGACCCAGCCGTCGGCATCGGTGGCGATATTGTGCACGATGTTGAACTGGCCGGGATCGGTGCCCGGCTCGCCCCAGCTCTTGATCAGCTTGCCGTCGGGCGTGAACTTGTGCACGCGCGCATTGCCATAGCCGTCGGAGACGTAGATCTCGCCCTTCGGCGACAGCGCGGTGTGGGTGCAGCGATGGAACGGCTCGCCGCTCATGAAGGGGGGCGGCTTCTCGGGGATCCCGATCGTCAGCAGCACCTTGCCGTCGGTGGTGCATTTGCGCACGGTGTGGTCGCCATCGTCGGTGCAATAGAGATTGTCGTCGGCGTCGATGTGCAGGCCGTGCGCGCGCGAGAATAGGCCTTCGCCAAAACTGCGCAGGAAATTGCCCTCGCGGTCCAGCACCACCATCGGATGGGCGCCGCGGTTGAAGACATAGACGCGGTCCTTGCTGTCGACCGCGACCGAGGCGACATCGGTGAGCTGCCAGCCGTCCGGCAGCTTCGCGAAATTGTCCACGACGCGGTAGCGGTGCTCGCCGCTGCCGAGAATGGCCGGCATTGGTCTCTCCTCTCGTCAATCCGGGGCTCGCGCTTCGCGCGCCCTGGAATGACGGCTGTAGCTAAATTCGTACCAAAATCCCTTCCTCGATCGCCTTGATCTGCAGCGCGAGATATTTCGAGTTGATCCGGCATTGCGCAAGGCTGCCGGCGATGAACCAGAGGCCGGGCTGCTTCGTGCGCACATACATGTTGCGGAGCTCGTGGCCGTCGCCAAAGCCCCAGATCGGGCCGACGCGGTCGGCGACGGCATCGCCGAACAGCTTCCGCACCAGGTATTCCTGCGGCTTGTAGCCGGTCGAGAGCACGATGAGATCGGCTGGGGTGATCGTGCCGTCCTTCATCCGCGCACCTTCGGCCGTGAAACTTTCGATGTCGGCGAACTGCCTGAGCCTGATCTTGCCCTCGACGATCAGGTTGGAGCAGCCGACATTGAAGTAATAGCCGCCGCCGCGGGTGAGGTACTTGAATTGCCAGCCGGTGCCGGCCTCGCCGAAGTCGAGCTTGAAGCCGATGCGGGCGAGCCCGTCGAGTAGCTCCTTGTCGAGCTCCTTGGACCGCTCCGTCAGCATCACATGAGTCTTCTTCGCGAGCGGCGTCGGCATCGAGGCCGCGATCAGGTCGTTGTCCTCGAGCGTGCCTTCATTGTAGGTGGCATAAGCCAGCTGCGCCGACGGCTCGATATTGGTGACGAGCGTGGGCGAGCGCTGCACCAGCGTCACCTCGGCGCCGCTGGAATAGAGATCCTGCGCGATATCATGACCGCTGTTGCCGGTGCCGATCACGATCGCGTGCTTGCCGGTCCAGTTCTCGCCGTCCTCGTAGCGGCTGGAATGCAGCAGCGTCCCCCGGAAATTGTTGAGGGTCGGAATGTCGGGCACGTTGGCAATGCCGCTGACGCCGGTGGCCATGATCACATGGCGCGGATGCATGGTCCGCTTGCTGCCGTCGGCGCGCCGCAGCGTCACCGTCCAGCGTCCTTTCGCCTCGTCATAGGCGCCGCCCTCGAACTCGGTGCCGGTCCAGAAGTTCAGCTCCATCGCATCGACGTAAGCCTCGAACCAGTTGGCGAGCTTGTCCTTGGGGATGTAGGTCGGCCAGCTCGGCGGAAACGGCATATAGGGCAGGTGATTGACCTGCACCTGGTTATGCAAGGTCAGCGCGTGATAGCGCTTGCGCCAATTGTCGCCGATCCGCATCTCGCGATCGACGATCAGCGCGTCGACCTGCAACTGCTTCAGCCGCGCCGCGATCGCGAGCCCGGCCTGACCGCCGCCGACCACTAGCACGGCCGGGTCGCGATCGGCATAGTCGCGCGAGGCGTTGCGCTGATCGAGCCAGTTCGGCCCGCGGAAATCGCGCGAATAGGCCTGGCCGCGCGGGCGTGAGGTGCCGAGCTGCTCCTCGAAGCCCTTCAATTCGTCGAGCGCGGTGAGCAGCGTCCACGCCTTCAGACGGTCGCCGTCAGCGGAATCAGGAACGAGCCGGACGATGCCGCTGCCGCGCCCGATCGCAGTTTCGAAATTGAAGATCGCCTCAATGCTGCTGGTGCCGGCGCGCGTCACCCAGCGCGGCGGCGCGCGGTTGGGAGCAATCTCGAATTTGGCTGGTGTCGCCTTGGGCGCGAGTGCGGCCAATGCTTGCGCAATCGCCTCGCGGCCGGCGAGCGTTTGCAGGTTCCAGCTCAGCGCCAGCACGTCGCGCCAAAAGCTGTCGGCGACGAAGAGGGCGGCCAGCGTGGTGGGATCGCTCTTGCCCAGAATGCGCTCGAACGCGTCGAGCCAGCCTTGCGCGGCGACGGAAATATCCTTCGTCCTGTCCAGCATGTGCGACCTCGTGGCCGTCTTCGCGGCGTTTCCTCTGGTCGAAGCTATATGGTTTCGCAGGTCGCCAAAAGCCGATGACCCGAGCAATGCCGGCATATGGCCCTGCTCGGACGGTATATGCCGGCGATGCTTCAGGGCGGGTCCGGGCGGCTAAGGCCCAGCCGCCCTGTGCTCGGCCCAGTAGGGTTCGCGCAGCTTGCGCTTGAAGATCTTTCCGGTCGCCTCACGGGGCAGTGCGTCCAGGAACTGGATCTCCTTCGGCACCTTGAAATTGGCCAGCCGGTCGCGCAGCCAGGCTTGCACCGCACTGGCGGAGAGCTGCGCGCTGGTGTCGAGTTCGATGCAGGCGCACAGCCGCTCGCCATATTCCGCGTCCGGGATGCCGAACACGGCGCAGTCGCGCACGCCGGGCATTGCGATCAGAACGTTCTCGATCTCGGCGGGATAGATGTTGACGCCGCCCGAGATCACCATGTCGCGCTTGCGGTCGCACAAGAAAAGATAGCCGTCCTCGTCGAGATAGCCGACGTCGCCGACGCTGACGAGGCCGTCGCGCCCCGCCTCGGCGCGGGCCTGCGCCTTGCCGTGATAATCGAAATCGGGCACCGCGGTCTGGCGCATGTAGATCTCGCCGACCTCACCAGCGCCGCAGAGGCTGCCGTCATCGCGAAAGATCTTGACGATGCCGCCTTCGATGGCGCGGCCCACCGTGCCAGGCTTCTTCAGCGCCTCCTCGGCCGAGTGCCAGACCGGAATTCCGGTCTCGGTCGAGCCGAAATACTCGTTGATGACAGGTCCCCACCACGCGATCATGGCCCGCTTGACCTCGGGCGGGCAGGGTGCGGCGCCATGCACGACGAAGCGCAGCGACGACAGGTCGTAACGTTGCCTGACAGCCTGCGGCAGACGGAGCAGGCGCACGAACATGGTCGGCACCATGTGGATATGCGTCACACGGTGGCGTGCGATCAGCGCCAGCAGCTCCTCCGCATCGAAGCGCGGTTGGAGAACGATGGTGCAGCCGTTGCGGAACGCCATCATGCCATAGGAGTGCGGCGCCGAGTGATACATCGGCCCGTTGATCAGCACGACCTGGCCCTCGCGCGGCTTGATGCCGTAGGCGATCGCGCCGACGCGTTCGGAGGCGGCGGCCTGTTCCGGCTGCATCGGCATGCGCCGTACGCCTTTCGGCATGCCTGTTGTCCCCGAGGTGTAGATCATCGCAGCGGCCCGGCGCGGCGGCTCCTGCGTTTCGGTGTGGCTGTCGCGCCAGCGATCCCAATCAACCAGTCCCGCGGGAACCCCGGTCAGCTCGGGCGCAATCGCGAAGGTCGGCGCCAGCTCGGGCGGCGTTGCGACGACGAGCAGGCGGACATCCCCGGGCAGCCCGCTGCGAATTTGCGGCAACAGATCGGCGTGGCAGACCAGGATCTTCGCGCCGCTGTCGGTCAGGATGTAGCGGACCTCCTCGGCCTTCAGGTGCCAGTTGATCGGCACCACGGGGCTGCCCAGCGCGGCCGAGGCCGCGACCACCTCGAACAAGGCGAAATCGTTGCGCAGCATCATGGCGACTGGCGCGCCTTCGGCAAGGCCGAGGGCGCGGAGCCCGCTCGCCGCGCGCTTGATGCGCGCCTGGATCTCGTTATAGCCGATCCGGCGTTCGCCGCTGATGATCATGGTTCGTCCTTGTTCCGCTCGAGGCTAGCGATCGTCCAGCACGTCGCCGAAGCCGACCCAGCTCTTGCCGTTGAAGCGCCGGAGCTGAAGTTGCTGGAACGGCAGATAATCGTCGGGGCCGGTGCTGACGGACATGCCCGGCAGCAGCAGCGGCAGCTTGACGTCCTTCAGCGAGGCGGCCTGACGCATGATGTTGTCGCGGCTGAAATCATCCTTGCACGCCTTCAGAACTGTCATCAGTAGCGTCGCGTAGTGGTAGCCCGCCGCGTAGTTGGAGTTGGAGAGGTCGGCGTTCGGCATGTATTGCTTCATGAACGCGAAATACTCCTTCACGCCGGGATCGCCGGCCCATTGCGGGTCCATCGTGTCCTTCTGGTTGCTCGACGAGATCAGGCCGACGGCGTTGTCGAGCCCCGCCGGCTCGAGAAACGAGATCGACGAGGCCGAGGTCGGCACGAAGAACAGCTCGGGCTTCCAGCCGATCTCGGCCACGCCCTTGATCATCTGCGAGGTGAACTTGCCGAGCACGACGCCGAACAGCACGTCCGCGCCCGACGCCTTCAGGGTCGAGAGCTGTGAGCTGATCGTCGGCGCGCTGGTCTCGTAGGTCGCCTCCGCCACGATCATGCCGGCAGCCTTGGCGCCGAGCGCGCGCTTGAAGCCCGCGACATAGTCGCGGCCGAAATCGTCGTTCTGAGACAGGATGGCGATCTTCGCGTCGGGCTTGGTCCGCAGCACGTGCTTGGCATAGACCACGCCCTCGGATTCATAGGCGGCCATGCCGGGCATGGTCCACGGATATTTCTGCGGATCGGCCCATTTGGTCGCGCCCGAGAGCACGAACAGTTGCGGCACCTTCTTGCTGTTCAGATAGCGCTGCACGGCGCTGTTGGTGGCGGTGCCGAGCGAGCCGAACATCATCAGCACCTCATCCTGCTCGACGAGCTTGCGGGTCTGCTCGACCGTCTTCGGCGGCGAGTAGGCATCGTCCAGCGTGATGAACTTGACCTTGCGGCCGTTGATGCCGCCCTCGGCATTGATCTTTTCGAAGAAGGCTTCCTGCGTCCGGCCGATCGCGCCAAAGCCGGAGGCCGGACCGCTATAGGGCAGGGTCTGTCCGATCCGGATCTCGTCCGTGCCTTCGGCATGGGCGCCGCCGCCGGCGAACGCCAGCAGGGACAGGCCGATCAATGCGGCTGCCAGCTTCATGATGTCCTCCCGTGTTCTTTCTATCAGTCTCAGCCGTCAGGCACTGGCGCGCATCAGGAATTCCTGCCGGGCCTGGTCGAATTCACGCTTCATGCGGCCGACGAGCTCGGCGACCGGAGGGGCGTCGGTGATCTGGCCGATGCCCTGGCCCGATCCCCAGATGTCGCGCCACGCTTTCGATTTCATGTTGCCGCCGGAGCCGAAATTCATCTTCGATTTGTCGGCGACCGGGAGATTGTCGGGGTCCAGGCCTGCCGCGGCGATCGAGGGGCCGAGATAGTTGCCGTGCACGCCGGTGAACAGGTTGGTGTAGACGATGTCGTGCGCGGCGTGCTGGGTCAGCGCGGACTTGTAGGCGTCGTCGGCATTGGCTTCCTGCGTCGCGATGAAGCGCGTGCCCATATAGGCGAGGTCGGCGCCCAGCGTCAGCGCCGAGGCGATGCCAAAGCCGTCGCTGATCGCACCCGACAGCAGAATGGCGCCGTCGAACCATTGCTTGACCTCGCGCACCAGGGCGAAGGGCGACAGTGTGCCGGCGTGTCCGCCTGCGCCGGCGCAGACCAGGATCAGGCCGTCGACCCCCTGCTCGGCGGCCTTGCGCGCATGCTTGACGTTGATGACGTCGTGGAACCCCAGCCCGCCATAGGAATGCGCGGCCTCGACGATCTCCGACGGCGGCCGCAGCGAGGTGATGATGATAGGCGCCTTGTGCTTCACGCAGGTCTCCATGTCCTTCATCAGCCGGTCATTGGAGGCATGGCAGATCTGGTTGACGGCGTAGGGCGCGACCTTCTTGCCGGGATTGAGCGATTTGTATTCGCCGAGCTCGTCCTCGATGCGGCTCAGCCACTCGTCCAGCTTCTCGACGGGACGGGCATTGAGCGCGGGAAAGGAGCCCACGACGCCCGCCTTGCACTGGGCGATCACCAGCTCCGGCCCGGAGACGATGAAGAGGGGCGAGCCGACCACGGGCAGCTTGAGCGAATCTTTCAAGAGAGTGGGCAGCGCCATCATGTCCTCCTGAAACGCGGCTCCGCCGGCGGGCGGGTGACGGGGCGGTTCCTGTTGATTGTTGCGCGGGCGGATTACCGCCCGTGTTGCACATTTGATCCCACTATAAGGTTGGACGGCGCGCCCGGACCGTTCAATAATGAACGGACGGCTATTCAGGTATGAACGGAGCTGCTGATGGACTGGGACCTTTGCAAGACCTTCGTCGCGGTCGCCGATACCGGCAGCTTCACCGCCGCTGCGCGCCGCCTGCACACCAGCCATCCCACGGTCAGCCGCAAGATCGCGGCGCTGGAAGCCCAGCTCGGCACCCGATTGGTGGCGCGTGCCACCGACGGCTTGGCGCTGACCGCGGATGGGAGGACATTGCGCGAGCACGCCGAGGCCATGGCGGCGGCGGCGCTGCGGGCTGAGACCGCGGTGGCGGCGAAAGGGCACAAGGCTCGCGGCATCGTCAAGCTGTCGATCGGCGCGACACTGGCCTCGCATTGGCTGATGCCGTGTCTGCCCACCTTCCTGCGGGCGCACGATCATATCCAGCTCGAGATCATCACCCACCCGTTTCCGGCGAGCGTGCGCCGGCGCGAGGCCGACGTGGTGCTGCGGCCCTTCGACAGCGGCGAGGAAAACCTGGTCGGCCGCAAGATCGGCCGTCTCGGTACGGGGTTCTATGCCTCGCGCGATTATGCCGCCGGACGGTCCTTGCCTGAACGGCGCGGCGAGTGGAAGGAGCACAGCGTCATCGGCTTTGCCGACCAGACCTCCAATGCGCAGCTTGCGCGCTGGAGCGACGTCGTCACGCGGCAGGCCAGGGTGGTGATGCGCTGCTCGTCGCAGGGCGACATGCTGGCGGCGGTCCGCGCCGGGATCGGCATCTCCGCGCTCTCGTGCTTCGTCGCCGAAGCCTATTCCGATCTGGTGCGCGTCGCCCCGCAGAAGCTCGCCAGCGTCGCGGATCTCTGGCTGCTGGCCCATCCCGACCTCGTCGAACTCCCGGCGGTGCGCGCCGTGGTCGACTTCGTCGCCGAATGCGCCCGGGCCGACCGCGCCAGGCTGCGGGGCTAGCCTGATCCCGCGAGCACGCCCTCGCGCTTCTTCACCGCGCGATAATAGCTCCACCACAAATGTGCCGCCGCGCCGCGCAGCGGACGCCAGGGTTCGGCGAGCGGCGCCATCTGCTTCTCCGTGGGCCGCGCCTTGAGGCCGAGGCCGATCCTGATGCCCTCCTGCACGGCGAGATCGCCGGCCGGCCAGGCGTCGCCATGGCCAAGGCAAAATAGCAGATAGACGTCCGCGGTCCACGGGCCGATGCCGGGCAGTGCGATCAGCGTGTGGTGCGCGGCGTCGGCATCCTCCTCCGCGAGCACGTCGAGGTTCAGCCGCTCTGCGCCGATCTCGCGGGCGAGATGCTTCAGGGTCTTGATCTTGGCGGCCGAGAGTCCGAGCCCCCCCAGCCGGTCGGTGCGGGCGCGGCGCACCGCGTCGTGGTCGAACGGATCGAACGCCGCCGACAACCGTCCCCAGATCGCCGATGCGCTCGCGGTCGACAGCTGCTGCCCGCAGACGATGTGCGCAAGCCCGGTAAAGCCCGGCTCACGCCGCCGCAACGCCGGCATGCCCGCGATCTCGAGCACCGGCTTCAGGCGCGGGGCGCGCTTGACCAGCGCGTGGACCGCCTCTTCGAGGTCGGACTGGGTTTCGAGGTGAATGGTCATGATGTTCCAGACTCGTCGTGCGCGGGCTTGACCCGCGCATCCATCTCCTATCGTAACAGAGTCTTGGAGGATGGATCGCCGGGGCAAGCCCGGCAATGACAAGTCTTGCGAGAATCGATGCCACCCGTTTTCCGATTCGCTCCCAGCCCCAACGGCTTGCTGCACCTCGGCCACGCCTATTCCGCACTGCTGAACTTCCAGCGGGCGCGCGCGACCGGCGGCCGATTGCTGCTGCGGATCGAGGACATCGACGCGACGCGGTGCCGGCCGGAATTCGAGGCGGCGATCTACGAGGATCTCGCCTGGCTCGGGATTGACTGGGAGATGCCAGTGCGGCGGCAGTCGGAGCATCTCGCCGATTATCGCGCCGTGCTTGAAAAGCTGTCGGCGCTCGGGCTCGTCTATCCCGCCTTCGAAAGCCGTGCCGAGATCGCAAGGCTCGTTGCTACGCGCGAGGCAGAAGGCCCGTGGCCGCGCGATCCCGACGGCGCGCCGCTTTATCCCGGCGATTCCAAATCGCTGCCTGCCGACGAGCGGGCACGCCTGCTGGCGTCGGGCGCGCCTCACGCGCTGCGGCTCGACATGGCGGCCGCCTGCCGGCGCGTCGGGGGCCTGAGCTGGAACGAACTCGGCGAGGGGCCGGATGGCGAGCGCGGCATCGTCCCGGCGCGGCCGGAGGTCTGGGGCGACGTGATCCTGGCCCGCAAGGAGACGCCGACCAGCTACCATCTGTCTGTGGTCGTCGACGACGCGCTGCAGGACGTCAGCGAGATCGTGCGGGGCCAAGACCTGTTTCACGCCACCGCGGTGCACCGCTTGCTCCAGGTCCTGCTTGGCCTGCCGGAGCCCGTCTATCGCCATCACCGGCTGATTTGCGACAGCGCGGGGCGGAAGCTGTCGAAATCGAGCCGCTCGACCGGTCTGCGTGCCTTGCGTGCGGCTGGCGTTACGCCCGCCGGCATCTGCCAGCTGGTGGGATTAGGTTAAGTTTCTCTGGGGGTTAGCAAAAGGCTGCCGTGACTCCGGGTGTTCCGCCGTGCCATGCTCGGCGAACAGCCCGGGGGCCCGAAGGGAATACTTCGAAGGGGATTCATGGCGGCGAAGAAGCGCCCAGCGCGCAGCACGTGGACGTCCAGGCGGCCGCCTCGGAAGAGGTCCGAGGCGACCGGACAGGTGCGCAAGCGCAGC
Source organism: Bradyrhizobium guangxiense (assembly GCF_004114915.1). Lineage (NCBI taxonomy): Bacteria > Pseudomonadati > Pseudomonadota > Alphaproteobacteria > Hyphomicrobiales > Nitrobacteraceae > Bradyrhizobium > Bradyrhizobium guangxiense. Next base: position 356,953 of record NZ_CP022219.1, read on the forward strand.
ACCAGGACGGTCGCGCCTGATGTGGTCCAGGCGGCGCTCGCTGCCTTTGCCCATGAGGTTCGCACCCCCCTGACCGGCATTCTGGCGATCAGCGATCTGCTCGCGACCTCCGATCTCGGTGAACGGGAGCGGCGCTGGGCCGACACCATCAAGGCCGGTGCCGAGCATCTGGCGAGCCTTGCCACCCTGTTCGTGGACGCGGGCAGAACCGGCAAGGGGGCCGGGAAGGGCGGCACGCTGCGGCAGGATCTGTTCGATCTGCGCACGCTCGCCCGCAGTGCCGGCGATTCGCTGGCGGGGCGCGCTGCGGCCAAGGGTCTCCAGGCCCAGGTCGACATCTCCGAAAAGCTCCCAGGCCTCGTGGTCGGCGATCCCATCCGTCTTCGCGCCGCGCTCGAGAACCTGATCGACAATGCCGTGAAGTTCACCGACCAGGGCGGCGTCGCGCTCGCGATCGCGCCCGCCAAGAGCAAAGATAAGAGCAAAGCCAAAGGCAGGGTCGGCGTTGCTTTCGCGGTGTCCGACAGCGGCATCGGCCTGACCATGCCCGAGATCAAGCGGCTGTTTCGCCCCTTCACCCAGGCCAATGTCACCATCGCCTCGCGCTTCGGCGGCGCCGGCTTGGGGCTCTCCTCGGTCAAGCAATTGGCGCGAGCGATGGGCGGCGACATCACCGTCTCACAGCGCCGCGGCGGCGGTGCCACCTTCACCCTGACGGTATCGCTGGACGCCTCGGGATCGGGCAAATCCCGCAGCAAGAAAGGCGAGGCCGAGACGGACGCGGTCGCGCCGCTGCGCGTTCTCAGTGTCGAGGACAATCCGTTCGGCCGCGTCGTGCTCAACACCATTTTGACCGAGCTCGGTCATCAAGCCGAGTTCATCGGGCGCGGCGAGGATGCCGTCGGCCGGCTGGCGCAGGGCGCGTTCGATGCGGTGTTGATGGACATGGTGTTGCCGGGCATCGACGGCGTCGAGGCCATCCGGCGGATCCGCACCATGGATGCGCCGCTGGCTCAGATCCCGATCATCGGAGTGTCCGGCCGCGGCGAGGACGAGGCCGCCTCGCGCGAGGCCGGCGCCGACGCCTTCCTGGTCAAGCCTGTGTCTCCGCGGGCGCTAGCGACTGCGCTGCTTGAAGCGACACGCCGTGAGGAAGCCGCGACTTGATGATCGCGGCGTTGAGCTCGCCGCCGTACACGAAGATCGCGGCGATGAAGTACAGAAACACCAGCGCGATGATCACCGAGGCGAGCCCCGCATACATCGTCACGTAGTTATTGGCGAAGCGCGCCAGATATTGCCCGAACACGATACCGGAGATCAGCGACGCCACGATGGTGAAGACGATGCCGGGCAGGATCTGGAGGAAGCCGCGCCGTCCCGCCGGCAGCCAGGCATGCAGGATGATCAGCGCCACCACCAGCGCACCGATGGTGATGCCGTAGCGCAGCCAGGTGAGGATGCTTTCGTTCGATTCGACGAACAGCGGAATGTGTCGCCGCGCGGCCTCGATGATCAGCGGACCGAGCACGATCAGGAAAGCCATGGCGAGGGCAGTGAAGGCTGCAATCAGCGTGTAGGCGATCGATTCCAGCCGCAGCCAGTACCAGCGCCGCATCTCCACTACCGCATAGGCGCGGTTGAGCGCGACCCTGAGCGCCTCGACGCCGTTGGAGGCGAAGTAGACCGACAGCGCCGCGCCGATGGTCAGAATGCCGGTGCGGGTCGTGGTCAGCACGTCGTGGACCTCGCCCGAGATCGAATCGGCGACCTGCTTGGGCCAGATCTGCAGCATCAGGCTGGCGGCTTGGTCGGCGAGTTCCTTGGAGCCGAAGAAGCCGGCGAGCGAGGTCAGCACGATCAGGAACGGAAACAGCGCCATCAGCGTCGACAGCGCGATGTGGCTTGCGATCGCCCAGCCGTCATCGGCCAGGAACGTGTAGAACGCATCCATCACCACGACGTAGATGTAGCGGATCGCTTTCACGTGGCACCTACACCGCTGCTCTCTCTCCCCTGCGCGCAGGGAGAGAGCGGGAGAACAGGCAATGGGCGCAAATCGGAAATCATCGCGCTACCATCTGATATTATTGGCCCAAAAGCCAGTTTGCGAAGCGCCGCGCGAGCCGGGAGTCGATTCCGCCGCAGCACCTGTGGCCCGATGGATTCCGGGTTCGATGCTGCGCATCGCCCCGGAATGACGCCGGAGGCTGCCGAGGCACCATGGCGGACCGACGCGCACGGTGTTATCTAACCCCAATGGCATCTCTCCTGACCACTTTCATCCTGCCGGCGGCAGCCGGTGCAGTCGCCTTGGTGCTGCTGCTTGGTCTCATCAACATGATGCGCGGCGGCTCGCCCAACACTTCGCAGAAGCTGATGCGCTGGCGCGTGCTGCTGCAGTTCGTGGCGATCATCATCGCGATGCTCGCCGTTTGGGCGATGGGACGTTAATCATGGTGCTGCTGAACCGCATCTACACGAAGACCGGTGACGACGGCACGACGGCGCTCGGAACCGGCGAGCGGCGTCCGAAATACGATCTGCGCATCGAGGCCTATGGCACCGTCGACGAGACCAACGCCGCGATCGGCGTCGTCAGGCTCCACGCTGGGGCGATGCCCGAGCTCGACGCGATGCTCGGCCGCATCCAGAACGATCTGTTTGATCTCGGCGCCGATCTCGCGGTGCCCGAGCGCCAAGACAAGGACAAAGGCAAGGCGGAGCGGCTGCGGGTGGTGGCGAGCCAGGTCGAGCGGCTCGAGCGCGACATCGACGCGCTCAACGACAAGCTTGCCCCGCTCACCTCCTTCGTACTTCCCGGCGGTACGCCGGCGGCGGCACATCTCCATGTGGCGCGCACGATATGCCGCAGGGCGGAACGCGTAATCGTGGAACTGGCGGCCCAGCCCGGCGAGCCGGTCAGCGCGGCTGGCATCCAATATATGAACCGCCTGTCGGACTTCCTGTTCGTGGCGAGCCGTGCCGCCAACGGCAATGGGGGCGGCGACGTGCTCTGGGTTCCGGGTCAGAACCGCTGACCATCGCACTCCCGCATTTCAGAAGGCCAAAATTAGGCCCGTTCGCGCGTTGACCGGGGCAGATCAGGCCTTTAGGTTCCGCGCCAGTTGATAACCCCCCTCCCAAATTGAGTGAAAGAGGATCGATGAAGGTCTTAGTGCCGGTAAAGCGGGTGGTCGATTACAACGTCAAGGTCCGCGTCAAGGGCGATGGATCGGGCGTTGAACTCGCCAACGTCAAGATGTCGATGAACCCGTTCGACGAAATCGCAGTCGAGGAAGCGCTGCGCCTGAAGGAAGCCGGCAAGGCGACCGAAGTCGTGGTGGTCTCGATTGGACCTGCGCAGGCGTCGGAGACGATCCGCACCGGTCTTGCCATGGGCGCCGATCGCGGCATCCTGGTGAAAGCGGAAGGCACAGTCGAGCCGCTCGCGGTCGCCAAGATCCTGAAGAAGGTCGCGGACGAAGAGCAGCCCGGCCTGATCATTCTCGGCAAGCAGGCGATCGACGACGATTCCAATCAGACCGGCCAGATGCTGGCTGCGCTGCTCGGCTGGTCGCAGGCGACGTTTGCCTCGAAGCTCGAGGTCGAAGGTTCTGACTTCAAGGTGACCCGCGAAGTCGATGGCGGCCTGCAGACCGTGAAGCTGAAGGGACCGGCGATCGTCACCACCGATCTCCGTCTCAACGAGCCGCGCTACGCCTCGCTGCCCAACATCATGAAGGCGAAGAAGAAGCCGATCGCAGAGAAGGCCGTCGCCGATTACGGCGTCGACGTTGCCGCGCGTCTCGAGGTTCTCAAGACGACCGAACCGGCGGGCCGCAAGGCGGGCGTCAAGGTCAAGGACGTCGCCGAGCTGGTGTCGAAACTCAAGAACGAAGCCGGGGTGCTCTGATGACGACGCTTCTGATTGCCGAACATGACAATGCCTCGCTCAAGGATGCGACCAACAAGGCCCTGACCGCAGCTGGCGCGCTCGGCGCGGATGTCGAGGTCCTGGTCGCTGGCCAGAACGCCAAGGCTGCCGCCGATGCTGCGGCCAAGCTCGCCGGCGTGAAGAAAGTGCTGCTCGCCGACGGAGCCCTCTACGCGCACGATCTCGCCGAGCCGCTGGCCGCGTTGATCGTCTCGCTGGCTTCCAGCTATGACGCGATCGTCGCGCCCGCGACCTCGCGCTTCAAGAACGTGATGCCGCGTGTCGCCGCTCTGCTCGACGTCATGCAGGTGTCGGAGATCATCAAGGTGGTCGCGCCCGACACCTATGAGCGCCCGATCTATGCCGGCAACGCCATTCAGACCGTGAAGTCGAAGGACGCCAAGAAGGTCATCACGGTGCGGACTTCGACCTTCGCTGCTGCAGGCGAGGGTGGCAACGCGCCGGTCGAAAGCGTCGCGGCGGCAGCCGATCCCGGCCTGTCGACCTTTGTCGGTGAGGAGGTTGCCAAGAGCGACCGTCCTGAACTGACCTCGGCCAAGATCATCGTCTCCGGTGGCCGCGCCATGCAGAGCCGCGAGAATTTTGCCAAGTACATCGAGCCGCTCGCCGACAAGCTCGGCGCCGGCGTCGGTGCCTCGCGTGCGGCGGTGGACGCCGGCTATGCGCCGAACGACTGGCAGGTCGGCCAGACCGGCAAGGTCGTGGCCCCCGAGCTCTATGTCGCCGTCGGCATTTCCGGTGCGATCCAGCATCTGGCCGGCATGAAGGACTCCAAGGTGATCGTCGCGATCAACAAGGACGAGGACGCGCCGATCTTCCAGGTTGCCGATTATGGCCTGGTCGCCGACCTCTACCAGGCGGTTCCGGAGCTGACGACCGAACTCGGCAAGCTCGGCAAGTAAAAGACCTCAAAACCACCGGCCGGAGGTATAACTCCGGCCGGTGTTGCTTTTTTGAGCCGTTTTCTTGGCGTGGGGCGCGCCTTCGAAGCGATCCAATCTAGGTTTCGAGCCAAGGTTCTGATTAAATCAGACCTCCCGGCTCAAGGGGTATAGGCAGGGCGCGCGCCTCGCGCGCCGTTCCGGTGGATGACATTATGGCGGCAGTGATCAAGAAGGTCGGCGTGATCGGCGCGGGGCAGATGGGCAATGGCATCGCGCATGTCGCGGCGCTCGCCGGCTTCGACGTGGTGCTCAACGACGTCTCGGCCGATCGCCTCAAATCGGGCATGGCCACCATCAACGGCAATCTGGCGCGCCAGGTCTCCAAGAAGGCCGTCTCCGAGGACGACAAGACCAAGGCGATGGCGCGCATCACGCCCGCCGAAAAGCTCGACGACCTCGCCGATTGCGACCTCGTGATCGAGACCGCGGTCGAGAAGGAAGAGGTCAAGCGCAAGATCTTCCACGAGCTCTGCGCGGTGCTGAAGCCGGAGGCGATCGTCGCCTCCGATACGTCCTCGATCTCGATCACCCGGCTGGCCGCCGCCACCGACCGCCCCGAGCGCTTCATCGGCATTCACTTCATGAATCCGGTTCCGCTGATGGAGCTGGTGGAATTGATCCGCGGCATCGCCACCGACGATTCGACCTTCGAGACATCAAAGGAATTCGTCGCCAAGCTCGGCAAGCAGGTCGCGGTCTCCGAGGATTTCCCGGCTTTCATCGTCAACCGCATCTTGCTGCCGATGATCAACGAGGCGATCTACACGCTGTACGAGGGCGTCGGCAATGTCGAGGCGATCGACGCGGCGATGAAGCTTGGGGCGCACCATCCGATGGGCCCGCTCGAGCTTGCCGATTTCATCGGGCTGGATACCTGTCTCTCCATCATGCAGGTGCTGCACGAGGGCCTCGCCGACTCCAAGTACCGCCCGTGCCCGCTGCTGGTGAAATACGTCGAAGCTGGCTGGCTCGGCCGCAAGACCCAGCGCGGCTTCTACGACTACCGCGGCGCCAAGCCGGTTCCGACGCGCTGATCCACCTTACGGCACCTCGGCCTGTATCAATTCATGTCGCGTTAACCTCTCGCGCCTAGGTTACGGCCGGTACGAGGGTTCGCGTAATGGACATGATGGCAATGGTCAGCACGATGCTGGCCGCTCAGCAAGGGGCGCTGCAGTCGAATATCGCGGCGACGCTGACCAAGCAGAACGCGGATATGGAGAGATCCACCGTCCTGACGCTGCTCGGCGCCGGCCAGCCCTCGCTCGCCAATGTCGGCCCTGGCGTCGGCGGCAATCTCAACGTGACGGCCTAGCCGCATGATCCGGAAACGTGGGAACCGGTTTTCCGATCAGATCATGCGAAAAACGAGCCTCTAAAGCGACGCGGCGGCCTTGCCGGTTGCGGCCCGGATCAGCTTGAGCGCATCCTCGCTCGCCCATTCCGCCGGCCCAGCGATCGTCGCGATCTCGCAGCCTTGCGGGTCGACCAACACGGAGGTCGGCATGCCCAGGGCCCGGCCTATGGCCTTAAGATCCTGAAAAACCTTGGCTTTCTGATCGCTAAAATAGCTGAGTTTGGCCAGATTGGCCTCTTTCAGGAAGTTTTTCGGCTTCTCGGGGTCGCGGGTGTCGATATTGATCGCCACCACCTCGAAATTCGGGCCCGACAGCTTGCCCTGGAGCTCGTCGAGCGCCGGCATTTCCTTCCGGCACGGCACGCACCAGGTGGCCCAAAGGTTGACCAGCAGCGTCTTGCCGCGGAAATCCGACAGCTTCTTCGGCTTGCCGTCGGTGTCCTCGAAGGCGAGGTCGGGCAGCTTCAGTGGCGCGCTCGCCATGGTCAGCGCCGCCAGCTCGCCATGGGCGAGCGGGGCGATTTTCTGCGCCGTCGCCACCGCCGGCTTGCAGGTCGGATCGCCGCCAGGCGACCGGCCCAGGCCCAGCCCGTACAGCGCGGCAAAGCCCGCCAGGCCCCCGATCGCCACGGTGGCGATGACGAGGGGGATCCGGCGCGTGGCGGAGGGCTTCTGGTCGAGCATATCGTTTGTCATCCGGTCGCAGATATGGCTATCAGGGGCCTCTTAATACGGCTGGGGGCGGGCAGCAAACGTGCGGCAAATCAAGGCGTGAGCAGGGGATCATGAGCAACAAGATGTGGGGCGGCCGGTTCTCGGAACGTCCCGATGAGATCATGGAAGAGATCAACGTCTCCATCGACGTCGATCGTCACCTCTTCGCCCAGGACATCGCCGCGTCCAAGGCCCACGCTGCGATGCTCGCCAGCCAAGGCATCATCACGGGCTCTGATGCGAAAAATATCGGCAAGGGTCTAGACACGATTTTGTCAGAGATCGGCAAGGGCGGCTTCGCGTTCAAGCGCGCGCTCGAGGACATCCATATGAATGTCGAGAGCCGCCTGTCCGAGCTGATCGGCCCGGCTGCCGGCCGCCTGCACACCGCGCGCTCACGCAACGACCAGGTCGCGACTGACTTCCGTCTCTATGTCCGCGACATCGTCGACGAGACCGATGCGGCGCTCGCCGCGTTCCAGCACGCCCTGGTCGAGCGTGCGCTGGAGCACGCCGGCACCGTGATGCCCGGCTTCACGCATCTGCAGACCGCGCAGCCCGTGACCTTCGGCCATCATCTGCTTGCCTATGTCGAGATGGCCGCGCGCGATCGCGGCCGCTTCCAGGATGCGCGCAAGCGGCTCAACGAATCCCCGCTCGGCGCCGCCGCTCTGGCCGGCACCTCGTTCCCGATCGACCGCCATGCCACAGCGAAGGCGCTCCTCTTCGACCGGCCAATGGCGAACTCGCTCGATGCCGTCTCCGACCGCGACTTCGTGCTGGAGACGCTGTCGGCGGCCTCGATCTGCGCCGTGCATATGTCGCGCTTCGCCGAGGAGATCGTGATCTGGACCTCGCCGCTGGTCGGCATGATCCGGCTCAGCGACAAGTTCACCACGGGATCCTCGATCATGCCGCAGAAGCGCAATCCGGACGCCGCCGAGCTCGTGCGCGCCAAGACCGGCCGCGTCATCGGCGCGCTCAACGGCCTGCTGATCGTGATGAAGGGCCTGCCGCTCGCTTATCAAAAGGACATGCAGGAGGACAAGCAGGGCGCCATGGAAGGTTTCGCGGCGCTGTCGCTGGCGATCCGTGCCATGACCGGCATGGTCCGCGACCTCGTGCCTGACCAAGCCAAGATGAAGCTTGCTGCGGGCGAGGGCTATGCCACCGCAACCGATCTCGCCGACTGGCTGGTGCGGACGCTGAAAATGCCGTTCCGCGAGGCCCATCACGTCACCGGCCGCATCGTCGCCAAGGCCGCCGAGGGCGGCGTGGCGCTGCACGAGCTGCCGCTCAAGGAGATGCAGGCGATCGAGCCGAAGATCACCAAGGACGTGTTCGGCGTGCTCTCGGTCGAATCGTCGGTGAAGAGCCGCACCAGCTTCGGCGGCACCGCGCCGAAGAACGTGGCGTCGCAGGCCAAGGCCTGGTTGAGACGGCTGGAAAAAGAGCGAAAATTGGGCTGAGGGCAAAATTTCGCTGATGTTTCATAGTCATCCGGGCTCTCGCCAGAGCGTGCCAATCTCTGTATGGTGCCGCCCGCGTAGTGGGGATTTCGTCGTGACGTCAAAGTTTCGCCCGGCCGGTTCGGGGTGGGCCATCATTGTCTTGAGCCTGACGGCGCTCGCGCTGGCCGGATGCGGCCGCAAGGGTCCGCTGGATCTGCCGCCGACCGCCGCCAACGCGCCTGCAGCCACCGGCGGCGCGCCCGTCGACGAGACCGCAGCCCAGAAGACGCCGAGCCTGTTCGACCCCACCTCCACTTCCGGCGCGGATGCCGCGCCCGCGGCGGCCAAGGGTCGGAAGAAACCGTTTATTCTCGACCCGCTCCTGGACGAACCTCCCGGCAGGAAATAAGCCGGGACAACCGAGCCTAAGCCATGAACCATTTCGACTATCGCAACGGCGTGCTGCACGCCGAGGCGGTGAACCTGTCCGAGCTGGCCGCCACCGTCGGCACGCCGTTCTATTGCTATTCGACCGCGACGCTGGAGCGGCACTACCGCGTCTTCACCGACGCCTTCGCCGGTGAAAAGGTGCTGGTCTGCTACGCCATGAAGGCGAACTCCAACCAGTCGGTGCTGCGCACGCTGGCCAAGCTCGGCGCCGGCGCCGACGTCGTCTCCGGCGGCGAGTTGAAGCGGGCGCTGGCGGCCGGCATTCCGCCGAACAAGATCCTGTTCTCCGGTGTCGGCAAGACCGAGACGGAGCTGCGCGCCGCGCTCGCCGCCGACATCCTCTGCCTCAACGTCGAATCCGAGCCCGAGCTCGAGCTGCTGTCGCGCCTTGCGACCGAGATGGGCAAGACCGCGCGCATCTCGCTCCGGGTCAATCCCGATGTCGATGCCGGCACGCATGCCAAGATCTCCACCGGCAAGTCCGAGAACAAGTTCGGCATCCCGATCGTGCATGCCCGCGAGGTCTATGCCCGCGCTGCGACACTCCCGGGCATCGAGGTGACCGGCACCGACGTGCATATCGGCAGCCAGATCACCGACCTGTCCGGGATGGAGACCGCGTTCCGCATCCTCTCCGAATTCGTGCAGACGCTGCGCGCCGACGGCCACAACATCAGCCACGTCGATTTCGGCGGCGGTCTCGGCATTCCCTATTACATGGATCGCGAGGCGCCGCCGGCGCCGGCTGCCTATGCCGCCATGGTCAAGCGCGTCAGCCACAATCTCGGCTGCACGCTGATGTTCGAGCCCGGCCGCATGATCGTCGGCAATGCCGGCATCCTGGTCGCCAGGGTGATCTATGTGAAGCACGGCGACGGCAAGAATTTCGTCATCATCGACGCGGCGATGAACGACCTCATTCGCCCGACGCTGTATGAGGCGCATCACGACATCCTGCCGGTGACGCAGCCCGCCGCGGGCGCCGCCACCATCATGGCCGATGTCGTCGGCCCGGTCTGCGAGACCGGCGACTATCTCGCGCTCGACCGTACGCTGCCCGCGCCGAAGCCCGGCGACCTCCTCGCCATCATGACTGCGGGGGCCTATGGCGCAGTGCAGGCCGGCACCTACAACACCCGCCCGCTGGTGCCGGAGGTGCTGGTGAAGGACGACCAGTTCGCCGTCATTCGCCCGCGTGTGGAGGTCGAGCAGCTGATCGCGATGGATACGCCCGCGCCGTGGCTGTGAGGTGACGACCGTAGCCCGGATGGAGCGTTGTGGGACGGCTACTTCCCCCCCAATCCGCCCTTCGCTCCACCGACCACGACGCCCGCCTTCTTCTCGATCGGCTTGATCGCCGCGGTGAAATCCGACTCGGCGCCTTCCGCAGCTATGACGGTCTCCCACAGCCGCCCGACCGCATCCGCAACCTCCATCGACAGGCCGAGCTGCTTCATCTCCTCCAGCGCCAGCCGGACGTCCTTCACCATCAGTCCGGTGGCGAAGCCGAAGTCGAAGCTGCGCGGCAGCACCGAGCGTGGAAACTTGTCGCGGCTCGCCGTGTTCATGCCGGAGCCGGCGTTGATGACGTCGATCATCACGGCGGGGTCGAGCCCGGCTTTCACGCCCATCACTACGGCTTCCGAGGTCGCCACGATCGCCGTCGCCGACAGGAAATTGTTGGCGAGCTTCATGGTCTGCGCCGCGCCCGGCTTCTCGCCGATGAAGAACACTTTTCCAATCACGTCGAGAACCGGTTTGAGCAGCTCGAACTCCGCCTTCGGCCCCGACACCATCACCGCCAGCGTGCCCTTCTCGGCGCCGCCAACGCCGCCGGAGACGGGACAGTCGATCTGCACGATGTCGCGCTTGGCGAGCAGGCCGTGAATCTTCACGGCCATCGCCGAGCCGACCGTGGAGAGATCGACGAAGCGTTTGGCCCGCTTGCCTTCGATCACGCCGTTCGCGCCGGTTGCAACCTCGAGCGAAGCCTGCAGCGAAGGCAGGCTCGCCATCACGGTCTCGACCTGATCGGCGACGTCCTTCGGTGATGTCGCGGCCGTCGCGCCGAGCGCCGCCAGCTTGCCCGCGACCTCGTTGCGCGTGTCGAACACGACGAGCCTGTGCCCGGCCTCGATCAGCCGCCGCGCCATCGGCAAACCCATGTTTCCGAGGCCGATGAATCCGATGTCCATGGTGCTTCCTTGTTTCTTCTTCGTTGTTCGTTGTACGGGAGGCGGCGATTGGCGCTGCTGCTCAGGCCTTGGCGTCGATCTCCGCGAACACCTCGCGCGCGATGCGGAAACTGTCGACCGCGGCGGGCATGCCGCCATAGATCGCGACCTGCATCAGGATCTCGCGGATTTCCTCGCGGGTGACGCCGTTGGTCAGCGCGCCCTTCAGATGCGCGCGGAATTCGTGCTGGCGGTTGAGGATCGCGATCATCGCGATATTGAGCATGCTGCGGGTCTTGCGTGGTAGTTCCTCGCGGCCCCACACCGTGCCCCAGCAATATTCGTTCAGCATTTCCTGGAACGGACGGTTGAACTCGTCGACGTTCTTCAGGGCATTGTTGACATAGGCCTCGCCCAGCACCGCTTTGCGGACCTCCAGGCCCTTGTCGTGCATCTTCTTGTCCATGGCGTTCCCCTTGTTTCCTTGCGCTTGTCGCGGGTGGCGCGGAAATTACGGGGTTGGGCCGGGCCAGTCACGTCCTCGTGTTATGCGGGAAAAGGGGTGTCTCCCGTACAGGAACGGATGCCTCAGTGCTGCCGTTGTGGTACGCTTCTCTCTACCGGGCAACCTGGAGAGCTGATTGAACGGCGTCACCCCCGACCCGTCAGACCCGATCCGCAACGGCGACGCTCTGTCGCGGCTGAAGCTGGCGCAGGCCCTCGATCGGGCCGTCTATGCCATCGCGTGGGAGCGTGCCTGGCCAGATTTCGCACGGCTGCTGACCGTCGTCGGCCTGTTCCTGGTGGTGTCCTGGGCCGGCCTCTGGCTGGCGCTGCCGTTCGTGGCCCGTGCGATCGGTCTTGTCATCTTCGCCGGCATTGCGATCGCTGCCCTGCTTCCCCTGATTCGCTTCCGCTGGCCGAGCCGCGAGGAGGCCCTTGGCCGGCTCGATCGTGGCTCCGGCATCCGTCACCGCCCGGCCACGACGCTGACAGATACGCTGTCCTCGCAGGATCCGGTCGCACTGGCGCTGTGGCAGGCGCAGCGCGAACGGACGCTGGCTTCGCTCAAGCGCATCCGCGCCGGCCTGCCGCATCCGCGGCTCGCGCTGCATGATCCCTGGGCGCTGCGTGCGCTGGTGATGGTGCTGCTGGTTGCGACCTTCTTCGCGGCCGGCGATGAACGCGCGATGCGGCTGGGGGCCGCGTTCGACTGGAACGGCGTGCTGGCGCCCGCCAATGTTCGCGTCGATGCCTGGGTCCCCCCGCCGCTCTATACCGGCAAGCCGCCGGTCATTCTGTCGGCCGCCAACAAGGAGGCTGCGGCGCTGCCCACCAGCGGACCGCTTGCTGTTCCCGCAGGCTCGACCCTGATCGTGCGCTCCTCCGGCGGCAGTCTGGATGTCGTCGTCTCCGGCGGCCTCAAGGAGGTCGCCCCGGCCGAGGCCGCGCCCAAGGGCACCAACGAGAAGCATTTTGCCATCACCGGCGACGGCACCGCGCATGTCCGCGCGCCGTCCGGTCAGCCGCAATGGGCGTTCGCGGCAACGCCGGACCGTGCGCCGACGATCGCGCTCGCTAAGGATCCCGAGCGCCAGGCGCGCGGCGGGCTGCAGCTCTCCTACAAGATCGAGGACGACTACGGCGTGACAGGTGCGGATGCGCATATTGCCTTGCGCTCCGACGACGCCAAGAATGGCGGCAAGGATTCTGACGGCAAGGCCGCGGCGCGGCCGCTGTTCGAGCCGCCGCAATTCCCGCTCGTGCTGCCGAACGCGCGCACCCGCAACGGCGTCGGCCAGACGGTGAAGGACCTCAGCGAGGATCCCTATGCCGGCGCCGACGTCACGCTGACGCTCACCGCCAAGGACGAGGCCGGCAACGAGGCCAAGAGCGAACCCTTCAACATGCGCCTGCCCGAGCGTCTGTTCACCAACTCGCTGGCGCGCGCGCTGATCGAGCAGCGCCGTATCCTCGCGCTCGACGCCAACAGGAATTCGGACGTCTACACCGCGCTCGACGCGCTGATGATCGCACCCGAATTGTTCACGCCGGATGCCGGCTGCTATCTCGGCCTTCGGAGCCTCGCGACCCAGCTCGAGGCTGCCCGCACCGACGATGCGCTGCGCAATGTGGTGGCGAGCATGTGGGCCTTCGCGGTCACCATCGAGGACGACGGCGTTGCCGGCAGCGTCAATGCCGCGCTGCGCTCGGCGCAGGATGCGCTCAAGGCGGCGCTGGACCGCGGTGCCAGCGAGGATGAGCTCAGGGTGCTGACGCAAAAGCTTCGCGAGGCCATGGCGGGCAAGGTGCGTGATCTCGCCCGGCGCGCCGAGCAGAACCCGCTCGGGCCGCGGCAGCCGTTCCCTGCGGAGGTCCAGCTCATCCTCGACAAGGCGATCGAGCTCCGACAGAAGACTCAGCATGCGACGCCTGAGCAGCTCGCAGAGCTGGCGCAGCAGCAGGACGCGTTGCGCGAGCAGCTTCAGGCCTATCGAAAGTCGGCGAACAGCCGTGCCAACAAGGCGGGGGACGACCAGACCAACCAGTTTACGCGAGACCGGAAATGCGGAAGCTAGCGCGCGTGCCAGTCTTGAAGGCGATGTCGATCGCCTGCTTCGCCTTGCTGCTCGGCGGCGTCTCGCCGGCCGCTGCTCAGCTGGGTCAGGATCCCGACGCGCTGCTCGATAGCGCCGAAAAGGCGATGCAGGAGTCCGGCGACAGCCTCAGGCAGAAAGAATCCGGCAAGAGCCTCGGCAATCAGTCCGATGCCATCCAGAAGCTCGAAGAGTACAAGCGGGCGACGGAGCGGAGCCAATCCTCCAGTCGCGATCGCAACGTCGTCACGCAGCGCGATCTGGACGACCTCCTGCGGCAGATCGAGAAGGCCGCACGCGAGGGCAATAAGGAAGCGGCGCAGCGCCTGCTCGAGCAGCTCGCGCAGATCATGGAAAATCTCCAGATGGCGCAGCCGGGGCAGTCCGGCGACAGCGAGATGGAGCAGGCGCTGAACGAGCTGAGCGACATGATCCGCAAGCAGCAGCAATTGCGCGACAAGACGTTCAAGCAGGGCCAGGATTCCCGGCGCGACCGCTCGCGCGGCAAGCAGGGCGACCAGTCGATGTCGGACCTGCAGCAGGATCAGCAGTCGCTGCGCGACCGCCTGAAGAAGCTGCAGGACGAGCTCGCCAAGCGCGGCCTCGCGCAGAAGGGGCAAAAGGGTCAGAAAGGTCAGCAGGGACAAAAAGGCCAGCAGGGCGACCCGAGCCAGAACGGCGATCAGGACGGCGACCAGGGCGATGACGACGGTAGCCTCGACGCCGCCGACGGCGCCATGGGGGATGCCGGCTCGAAGCTCGGCGAGGGCAATGCCGATGGCGCCGTGGACTCGCAGGGCAAGGCTCTCGAGGCCATGCGCAAGGGCGCGCAGAAGATGGCCGAGGCGATGCAGCAGGGCGATGGCGACGGACAGGGCGATGGTCCCGGCAATCGGGCCGGCCGTCAGCAGAGCGGCGGCAGCCAGACCGATCCGCTGGGACGCCCGCTTCACGGCCGCGATCTCAGCGACGACTACACCGTCAAGATTCCGGGCGAGATCGACGCCCAGCGTGTCCGCCGCATCCTCGAAGAGCTCCGCCGCCGCCTCGGCGACAGCTCGCGCCCGCAGATCGAGCTCGATTACATCGAGCGGCTGCTGAAGGATTTCTGAGGCGGGCTCGCCTCTGGCTCACTGTCATCGCCGGCTTGACCGGGCGACCCAGTATTCCAGAGACCTGCCTGAAGAGCTCGCTCTCATCGCTTCCGCCGCGGCGTACTGGATGCCCGGTCAAGCCGGGGCATGACAGCGGAGCATGTGGCGACCGCCGCGCTATCCCTTCTTCGCCGCCAGCGCGTCCGCCACGGCGGTGCGGATGTCGGCGACCGAGAATGGCTTGGTCACGACATCGTGCACCAGTGCATTGAGGTTCGAGGCGCGCTCGCGCTGGTCGGCAAAGCCGGTCATCAAAAGGATGGTCAAATCGGGGAAATCGCGCGCAGCAGAGAGCGCCAGCGCGATGCCGTCCATGACCGGCATCTGGATATCGGTGAGCAACAGATCGAAGGCGCCGTCCTCGCGGATCAGGATTTCCAGCGCCTCGGCGCCGTCCTGCGCGGTGACGGTCTCGTGGCCGTCCATGGCGATGGCGCGCGCCACCAGCGTGCGCATCGAATCCTCGTCGTCGGCGATCAGGATTTTGGGCATGGGACGAACCTTCCCGTGCGGAACTCTATCAGCTGATTACACGCTGCCGCCGGCAATGTCGCGCCGGTTGAAGAAGCGAACGTCGATATTGCGGCCCTCCGGCGGCGGCGAGGCGAGGCGCGAGCGGAAGAAGGCGCGCTCGCCGGGCCGCAGCACGGTCTGCTCCAGCACAGTATTCCAGGCGTAGATTTCCGCGCCTTGCGCGTCGCGCACGGCGAAGCGCAGCCGCGGGATGTCGAGCGGCTTCTTGCTCTCGCCGACGATCACGCCCTCGATCACCAGCACCTGCTTACCGTCCACGGTCTCACTGGAGAGCTTTACGTCCTTGAAGGCAAGGCCCCGCAGGTTCACCTCGAGCCCGACCAGCTTGTAGAACGCTGCCGTCTGGGGCAGCAGCCGCACCACGTCGCCACGCCAGATCACCAGCGCCAGCACCAGTGCGCCCATCGCCGCACAGGCGGTCGGCAGGCCGAAATAGGATTTTCGGGGGGCTATGGCGGCGGCGGGGCGGCTGACCCGCGCACCGGGGCGGCGGAACAGGCCGCGGAACCAGGACTGGTGCTGCGCGCCGGCGACCTCCTCCTCGGCCTCCCGGGCCGCCGCCGACCACTCGTCCTCGGTTTCCTTGGCCGCTTCATCCGGCCAGTCGCTGGCGATCGAGGGGCTGTCGACGACCGGCGCATCGGCGGCGCCGTCGTCCTTGGCGTAGGAATTCCACTGTTCGGCGAGGTCGGACTGGTCGTCGGCTTGGCTGGCTGCGACCATTGCCGGAACGGACGCCTCCTCGATGGCATCCTCTGCATGGGCGATCCAGGTCTCCTTGCAGCGGGAACAGCGGACCGCCCGCCCGTTCGCTCCCAGGCTCGCGAGCTTGATGGCGTAGGATGTCATACAATGGGGGCAGACGATATGCATGGACGAGCCTTGATGCATGGATGAGTAGACCGAGAACTTGACGATACCTGTCGCGGAGAACCGGGCGGCAGGATGCTGTCAAATATGCTACAGGCGGACCGTTAACGAACCGGAAACCATAACGGCGGCAAAAACCGGTGATCGCGCATGGCGGAGCGCTGCATTGCGACCCGCGCCCCCCTCTCGAACGGAGCTGAGCTTGGTTCGGTTCGAAAATGTCGGATTGCGTTACGGTCTGGGGCCGGAGATCCTGCGCGACCTCAGCTTCCAGATCCCGGCGCATTCGTTCCAGTTTCTCACCGGTCCGTCCGGTGCCGGCAAGACCTCGCTGCTGCGGCTGCTTTTTCTGTCGCATCGGCCGACGCGAGGCCTCGTCAATCTGTTCGGCCACGACATCTCGCAGCTCGGCAAGGACGAGATCGCCGATTTGCGCAAGCGCATCGGCATCGTGCTCCAGGACTTCCGCCTGCTCGACCACATGACGACCTATGAGAACGTCGCGCTGCCGTTCCGCGTCATGGGCCGCAGCGAGTCGAGCTACCGCAAGGAGGTGATCGATCTGCTGCGCTGGGTCGGACTCGGCGACCGCATGGACGCGCTGCCGCCGATCCTGTCGGGCGGCGAGAAGCAGCGCGCGGCGATCGCGCGCGCCGTGATCTCGCGGCCGCAGCTGCTGCTCGCGGACGAACCGACCGGCAGCGTCGATCCGACGCTCGGACGCCGCCTGTTGCGGCTCTTCATCGAGCTCAACAAGTCGGGCACGGCCGTCATCATCGCGACCCACGACATCGGCCTGATGGACCAGTATGAGGCGCGGCGGCTGGTGCTGCATCAGGGACGGCTGCACGTCTATGAGTAGGCTGGACGAGCGCGGCGTGCTGGTCGACCTCGGACAGGAGCGTCCGCAGCTGCCGGCCAGGGCGCGCAACATGTCGCCGATCGTGCCGCGCGCCTCGATCCAGGGCCGGGCGCTGGTCGCCGTCGTTGCCATCATGACCTTCCTCGCCTCGATGACGACGGGCACGGTGCTGCTGGTGAGTGCCTCCGCCGCGGAATGGCAGTCGGAGGTCGCGAGCGAAATCACCATCCAGGTTCGTCCGCAGACCGGCCGCGATCTCGAACGCGACGCGGCCGCGGTGACGGAGGCGATGCGGGCGCAAGCTGGCATCGTCGAAGTAAAGCCGTTCAGCAAGGAGGAGAGCGGCAAGCTGCTCGAGCCCTGGCTCGGCACCGGGCTGTCGATGGACGATCTGCCGGTGCCGCGCATGATCATCGCGCGGGTGCAACCCGGCACGCCGCTCGATCTCAGTGCCTTGCGCGCCCGGGTGAGCCAGGTCGCGCCGGGTGCCAGCGTCGACGATCATCGCGCCTGGATCGAGCGGATGCGCTCGATGACCAACGCCACCGTGCTCGCCGGCCTCGGCATCCTCGCGCTCGTCATCGTCGCCACGATCATCTCCGTCTCGTTCGCGACCCGCGGCGCCATGGCGGCGAACCGCCCGATCGTCGAGGTGCTGCATTTCGTCGGTGCCGGCGACCGCTACATTGCCAACCACTTCCTGCGCCATTTCCTCCGCCTGGGGCTGGAGGGCGGCGTGATCGGCGGCGGCGTCGCCATGCTGCTGTTCGGCTTCTCGGAGTCGATCGCCGGCTGGTTTTCCGGCACGCCGGTCGGTGACCAGTTCGCAGCCCTGCTCGGCACCTTCTCGCTGCGCCCGTCCGGCTATGTCGTGCTCGCGGTGCAGGCGGTGCTGATCGGCGCCGTCACCGCGGTTGCCTCGCGCCAGACGCTGTTCGCGACGCTGAATGACATCGACTAGGCCAGATAAACTGGACTCCACTTCGCCTTAAAACGTCCTAAAATCGCTTCAGGGAAGGGACTGCCGACATCACATGACCTCGCCGACCGACGATCGATCGCCGAAACTGCCGCGCGGCTGGCTGCGCGCGGCCGTCGTGTCGATGGTTGCGCTCGCCTTCGTCGGCGCTGCGGCGGGCTTCGTTGCGTTCCTGTCGCATTTGCGGGGCGGCGAGATGGCGCCGGGCAGCAAGGCGGACGGCATCGTCGTCCTGACCGGCGGCTCCTCGCGAGTGTCGGACGCGATGGAATTGCTCGCTGCCGGCTACGGCAGGAGGCTGCTGATCTCCGGCGTGCATCCGACCTCGACGGCGAGCGACATCTCCAGGACATTGCCGGAGAACCAGTCCTTCATGACCTGCTGCGTCGACCTCGACCGCTCCGCGCTCTCGACCCGTGGCAATGCGGCGGAGGCGCGGCGCTGGGCCGAGGGGCGCCGCTTCAAGTCGCTGATCGTGGTCACCTCGAACTACCACATGCCGCGCGCGCTGGTCGAATTCTCGCATGCGATGCCGCAGATGACACTGATCCCGTTCGCGGTGGTCGGCGACAAATGGCGCGAGGAGCCGTGGTGGACCTCGGCGTCCACCTTGCGGCTCCTGCTGTCGGAATATGTCAAGTACATCGCGGCCGAGGTCAGGGTGCGGCTGGAGGATTTCGGGATTGACCTTTGGCCTGAAGTGTCGGACCAGCCTGCAGGTCAGCAGCCGAGGCGGCCCGCTACCGCCCAAGCCAACTGACAGGCCAACTGACAGGCCAATTGATCGGATCCTCGATGTTTCTGATTTTCCTGCGATCGCTCGTGTTCAACGTGCTGTTCTACGCCGTGCTGGTGTGCCTCGCGATCGTGGCGCTGCCAACCTTCGCCCTGCCGCCGCGTGCCATGCTCACAGTCGCGCAATGGTGGGCGAAGGCGACGCTTTTTCTGATGCGCGTGGTCTGCAACATCAAGGTGGAATTTCGGGGTGCCGAGAAGATTCCGCAGGGGCCGCTGGTGATCGCGGCCAAGCACCAGTCGTTCTGGGAGACCTTCGTGCTGCCGGGCTTCTTCAATCGCCCGATCTTCATCCTCAAGCGTCAGCTGATGCAGATCCCGGTGTTCGGCCAGTTCCTGGTCAAGACCGGGATGATCGCGATCGACCGCAATGCCGGCGTGAAGGCGCTGCTGGACATGACCCGGCGGGCGCGCGAGGCGGTGCGCAGCGGAAAGCAGCTCGTCATCTTTCCGGAAGGCACGCGCCGTGCGCCGGGTGCGCCGCCCGACTACAAGACCGGCTTTGCGCAGATCTATTCGTCCTGCGGCGTGCCGTGCCTGCCGATCGCGCTCAACTCCGGCCTGTTCTGGCCTCGCCGTACCTTCATGCGCTATCCCGGTACGCTCGTGGTGGAGTTCCTCGATCCGTTGCCGCCGGGCCTGCCGAAGGACGAGTTTCTCGGGCGCGTGCAAGCCGCGATCGAGGACGCGACCGGTCGTCTCGTCGAAGCGGGCCGGAAAGAGCAGGAGCAGTTGATCGGCTCGGCACCGAGCTACGCGCCGACTGGCTAAAGCATGATCCGGAAAAGTGCGAAGCGGTCTTCCGGAATGATCATGCGCAAACAACAACCCAAAGCGCGATGACGATTGATAAATCTCATCGCGCTTTAGCGGCTTTCGCGGTCTTCGCTTGGAGTCGGCGGGTGCAGGGAATGCGCATCACCATGCAGCATCAATGCGAGCTGGTGCAGCTGCGTGTCGCGAAAGCCTTCGGCCTCGATCGCCTTCACCGTAGCGGTGACGTAGTCGCGGTTGGCGCCGGATTGGCCGTGGCCCTGGACGACATGGCGGTACTGTTCGGCGAGCGACAGCCGGCCGGCATATTGCACGTGGCCGCGGTCGACGACATAGACGAGCGCGGAGACGCGCTGGCGCGCATCGTTCTCCAGCCATACCGAGCGCGTCACCTCGCGATAGACCGAGGTGACCTGCTCGCGCGCGCGCAAGTAGGCGACGACGTCGGCGCGGTTCTTTTCGGCGACGCGGAACGCGATGCCGCGGCAGGCGCCGCCGCGGTCCAGCCCGAGCACCAGGCCCGGCTTCTCCGGCGTGCCGCGATGAACGAAGGAATAGACGCAGAGCGCGCGATGCTCGCCAACCAGCCGCGCCGGAACGCGCTCCTCGAACTCGAATCCCGGCCGCCACATCAGCGAGCCATAGCCGAACACCCAGAGGTCGCCTGCGGCTGTCGTGACGGAGGGGAGGGTGATCTCGGACATTTCGGGCACGGCTAGAGCATGATCCGGAAAAGTGTGAAGCGGTTTTCCGAAAAGATCATGCTCAAACAAGGAGCTAAAGCGCGATGACGATTTTCCAAATCGCAGCGCGCTTTAGCAGAATGAAGGCGCCAAGCGAAGTGAATTCTCCGCCTTCCGTCGCAGGCCGGCCCCGCTTACATTTGCCAAAATCCGGGGTCAAAGGGTCGCCGCATGTCCAATATGACCGTTGCCGCAGGCCGCCGCTCCCGTTGGGGCCTTTTCATCGCACCCGTTCTCGTCCTGATCCTCGCCGTCGCGTGGAGCTGCTTCTGGTTCTATGCGGCCTCGCGAGCCGAGATTGCCGCGGACGCCTGGCGGGCGCAGGAGGCCAAGTCCGGCCGCATCTATGATTGCGCCAAGCGCTCGATCGCCGGCTTCCCGTTCCGCTTCGAGGTCCAGTGCTCCGGTGCCAGCGTCACCCTGGTTTCGCAGAATGCGAGCAAGACGCCGTTCACAGCCAAGCTCGACAACATCCTGGTCGTCGCCCAGATCTACGATCCCAAGCTCGTCATCGCCGAATTCTCCGCGCCCGCGACGCTGACCGACGGCGTCACGCAAAACACCTTCGTGGTGAACTGGAGCAAGGGGCGCAGCAGCGTGGTCGGCCTGCCGGCCGTGCCTGATCGGGCCTCCATCGTGTTCGACGATCCCTCGCTCAACCGGCTCGACGGCAGCGTGCAGGTGCCGCTGGCGCGCGCCAAGCAGATCGAGTTGCACGGCCGCCTCGCCGACGGATCGCCGGCCGATCATCCCGTGATCGAGACCGTGCTCCACCTTGCGCAGGGCAGCATCCAGGGCGTCCATCCCCTGCTCGCCGAGCCGTTCGAGGCGGACACGCGCGCCAAGATCACCGGCCTCTCCGACCTCACGCCAAAGCCCTGGCCGCAGCGTTTCCGCGAAATCCAGGCTGCCGGCGGTCATATCGAGATCGTGCAGTCGCGGATCCAGCAGGGCGAGATGATCGCGGTCGCCGCGGGCACGCTCGGCCTCTCGGCCAGCGGCAGGCTCGACGGCGAGTTGCAGATGACGGTGACCGGTCTTGAGCGCGTGATCCCGGCGCTGGGCATCGAGAAGATGCTGGAGGAGGGCGTGCCGCAGGCAACGCTCGATCGCGTCGCACCCGGCGTGAAGTCGCAGGACCTCACCAATCTGTTCGGCGCGCTCGACCGCGCCGTGCCTGGCCTTGGCAAGGTCATCAAGCAGAACGCCAATGCGGGCCTTGCCGCCGGCATCAACTCGATCGGCACCGAGAGCACGCTGGAAGGCAAGAAGGCGAGAAGCTTCCCGCTGAAATTCGTCGACGGCGCCGTGCTGCTCGGCCCGGTCAAGGTCGGCCAGATCCCGCCGCTGTATTGAGCTGTCGTCATTCCGGGGCATTCGCGCAGCGAATGAACCCGGAATCTCGCGCCACAATCTCGGGATTCCGGGTTCGACGCTGCGCGTCGCCCCGGAATGACGCGAGCTGAGAAAGGCGCCCGCTACGGCTTCTTCAGCGCGCCATGCTGCCGGCCGAAATCCGCAGCCGCCGAATCCTGGCCGATCTCGACGATGCCGCGGCGGATGGCGCGGGTGCGGGTGAAGTGGTCGAACAGCACTTCGCCGTCGCCGCGGCGGATCGCGCGGGTCAATTTTGCCAGATCCTCGGTGAAGGTGCCGAGCATTTCCAGCACCGCCTCCTTGTTGGCGAGGAACACGTCACGCCACATCGTCGGGTCGGAGGCCGCGATGCGGGTGAAATCGCGAAAACCGCCGGCGGAGAACTTGATCACCTCGGATTCCGTCACCTGGGCCAATTCGTCGGCGGTACCGACGATGGTGTAGGCGATCAGGTGCGGCAGATGGCTGGTGATCGCGAGCACGAGGTCATGATGATCCGGCGTCATCACCTCGACCTTGGCGCCCATCGCCGCCCAGAACGCGCGCAAGCGGTCGGTGGCCGCGGCGTCGACGCCTTCCGGCGGGGTCAGGATGCACCAGCGGTTGATGAAGAGCTCGGCGAAACCTGAGTCCGGCCCGGAATGCTCGGTGCCGGCGACAGGATGCGCCGGCACGAAATGAACCGATTTCGGCAGATGCGGTGCCATGTCCCTGACCACCGCGCCCTTGACCGAGCCGACGTCGGAGATGACCGCGCCCGGCTTCAGATGCGGCGCGATCTCCTGCGCCACCTCGCCGCAGGCGCCGACGGGAATGCAGAGGATGACGAGATCGGCATCCTTCACCGCTTCGGCATTGGTCGTCACCACTTCATCGACGATGCCGAGCTCGGCGACGCGTGCGCGCGTCTTCTCCGAGCGCGCGGTGGTGACGATCTCGCCGGCCAGCCCCTGGAGCTTCGCAGCACGCGCGATCGACCCGCCGATCAAGCCGAAGCCGATCAGCGCGACGCGCTGGAAGTGCGGCGCGCTGCTCATCTGCCCGCCATGAAGTCGCGCAAGGCGTCGACCACGAGGCGGTTGGCCTCCTCGGTGCCGATGGTCATGCGCAGCGAATGCGGCAAGCCGTAGTTCTTTAAGCCGCGCAGCACGAGGCCGCGCCTGGTGAGGAAGGCGTCGGCGTCGTCGGCGGTCCTGCCCTTGTCGGTCGGGAAGTGGATCAGCACGAAATTGGCGACGCTCGGCGTCACCTTCAGCCCGAGCTTGCCGATCTCCTCGGTGAGCCAGTTACGCCACGTCTCGGTGAACTGCTTCGACATCGCCTGATGCGCGGTGTCCTCAATCGCGGCGACGGCGGCGTACATCGCCGGCGTCGACACGTTGAAGGGGCCGCGGATGCGGTTGACGGCGTCGATGATGTGCTCGGGGCCGAACATCCAGCCGATGCGCAGCGCGGCGAGACCGTGGATCTTCGAGAAGGTGTGCGTCACCACCGTGTTCTCGGTGGTGGCGACGAGCTCGATCCCCATTTCATAGTCGTTGCGCGAAACGTAGTCGCAATAGGCGGCGTCCAGCACCAGCAGCACGTGCGACGGCAGGCCGGCGCGCAGTCGCTTGACCTCGTCGAACGGCACATAGGTGCCGGTTGGATTGTTGGGGTTGGCGAGCCAGACCAGCTTAGTCTTCGGCGTCACCGCGCTCAGGATGGCATCGACGTCGCAGGTCAGGTTCTTCTCCTGCGCGACCACGTTCTTGGCGCCGACTGCCATGGTCGCGATCGGGTAGACCAGGAAGCCGTGCGTGGTCGAGATCGCCTCGTCGCCGTGGCTGAGATAAGTGTGCGCGAGCAGATTGAGGATCTCGTCCGAGCCGGCGCCGCAGATGATGCGGTTGGGGTCGAGCCCGAACGAGCGGCCGATCGCCTCGCGCAGCACGCGCGAGGTTCCTTCCGGATAGTCCTCAAGATGATCCGCGACGCGCTTGAAGGCTTCGATCGCCTTGGGCGAAGGCCCGAACGGCGTCTCGTTGGCGGAGAGCTTGAACACCTTGCGGCCCGGCTCGGCGACCGGGCTCTTGCCGGGCGTGTAGGGCGCAATATCGAGAATGCCGGGATTCGGCACGGGGCGGGACATCTTGAACTCCGAAAATGGCGGGGCGAGGCGCGCGATCTACGATTTCGCCCCGCTCGGGGGCACCGTATAGCGCGTTGCGTGGCTGCCGACGAGGGCCGTGGATCGCCCCGAGCCCCCCGCCTCGATCAGGGCAGCCTTGATTTTGTCGATGCTGGTCGCGCTCGTGACCGAGACCAGCAGGGCCGCGCCGTCGAAGGCGGTATCGGGCACCGCCACGATCTCGGCGAGCGGTGACAGGGCGCGTGCGACCTCGGCGTTCCAGCCGGAGACGCGCACGCTGAAGGTCTCGACCTCCGTCACCAGGGCGCTGTCGGCGACGCGCGAGATCGCGAACACCGGCAATGCGGCCGGATGGTCGGCGCGTTCGACGAAGGGCATCCGTGCGATGATCTTGGGCGCGCCGTCGGCTTCCAGCTCCAGCCACCACGGCGTGCGGCTCGAGGTTGCCGAGACCAGTGCCAGGTCACCCTTGGATTTCGCCACCGCCTCGACCGCGGCCTGCGCGCTGAAATGCGCGACGTAAGGCACGGTGAAGCCGAAATGAAAGCGCGCGGAATCGCGCATCGCCGGCTCGCTCACCGAGATGTCGGCATGCACCGAGAACGGCGCCTGCACATAGGTGAAGGTCGAGATGATGACGCGCCAGATGCTCTCGACCGTGTCGAGCGGCAGGATGCCGCGATGGCGCTGCACGATCTCGCGCATCATGGCGGCCTCGCGTGCCGGACGGAACGCCGAGCCGACTTCCTGGGTCTGCTTCACCTGGATCAGGCGGTCGATGATGTCGCCGCGCTGCATCAACAGGCGATGCATCCCCTCGTCGATCGCGTCGATCTCCTTGCGCAGTTCCTGGAGCGATGGTGGCGCGGGCGGACGTTGGGACATAGCTGGCTGCGATGGTTTCGAGGGGGATGTCCTGATTAGGCAGTCAGGGCGGCGAAAGCAAAGAGAAATGACGTGCTTCGCGGGCGACGCGACGGAGGCGAATTGGGCCGATCCGGGCCGTGACTTGACGAAAACCGCCCAAGACAGTAACTTTTGCCCGTTCCGTGGTCATTTGAGCCGGCCGGCTTGCAGCCACGTTAAAAAACTCGCTAAACAGGCCGGGGACGCTTCCGATCCCGGCCGAACCTATCGTTCAGGCCGGGTTTTTCATGGCCTGATGCAAGTGGCGGTCGAGCGTTGATCGCAAACGAGGTCGATGGTCAGATGGTTGGCGTCAAGTCGATACCGAGTCCTGCGATCAGCGCCGATGAGCGGTCGCATGAGGTGGATCATCCGAGCTCGCAGGTCGCGCATTTCGGCACCGAGCAGCCGCTGCGGCTCGATTGCGGCGTCGATCTCACCCCGTTCCAGATTGCCTACCAGACCTATGGCGAGCTCAACGCCGATCGCTCCAACGCGGTGCTGATCTGCCATGCGCTGACCGGCGACCAGCATGTCGCCAACGTGCATCCCGTGACCAGCAAGCCGGGCTGGTGGGAGACGCTGGTCGGCCCCGGCCGCCCCATCGATCCCAAGCACTACTTCATCATCTGCTCTAACGTGATCGGCGGCTGCATGGGCTCGACCGGGCCGGCCTCGATCAATCCCGCCACCGGCAAGGTCTGGGGTCTGGATTTTCCCGTCATCACCATCCCCGACATGGTGCGCGCGCAGGCCATGCTGATCGACCGGCTCGGCATCGACACGTTGTTTGCGGTCGTCGGCGGCTCGATGGGCGGCATGCAGGTGCTGCAATGGACCGCCGCCTATCCGGCCCGCGTGTTCTCCGCGCTGGCGATCGCCTGCGCCACGCGGCACTCGGCGCAGAACATCGCCTTCCACGAGCTCGGCCGCCAGGCCGTAATGGCCGATCCAGATTGGCACGGTGGCGGCTATGCCGATCACGGCATCCATCCGCATCGCGGGCTCGCGGTGGCGCGGATGGCGGCGCACATCACCTATCTCTCGGACGCGGCCTTGCACCGCAAGTTCGGCCGGCGCATGCAGGACCGCGAGCTGCCGACCTTCTCGTTCGACGCCGATTTCCAGGTCGAATCCTATCTGCGCTACCAGGGCTCCTCCTTCGTCGAGCGATTCGATGCCAACTCCTATCTCTATCTGACGCGGGCGATGGACTATTTCGACATCGCCGCCGACCATGGCGGCGTGCTCGCAAGGGCGTTCGCGGGAATCAAGACCCGCTTCTGCGTGGTCTCCTTCACCAGCGACTGGCTGTTTCCGACCTCGGAATCGCGCGCACTGGTGCACGCGCTGAATGCGTCGAGCGCGCGGGTGTCGTTCGCCGAGATCGAGACCGATCGCGGCCACGATGCCTTCCTGCTCGACGTGCCCGAATTCTTCGACATCTCTCGCGCCTTCCTGCAATCGGCGGGCAAGGCGCGCGGGCTCACGGGCAAGAAGGACGGCTAGCGATGAGCGTACAGGAAGTGCTGCCGCTCGGCGGTCTTGCGACCGGGCCCTCCGGTCAGTATCGCGCCGACCATCTCCTGGTCGCCGACATGGTCAAGCCCGGCTCGAAAGTGCTCGACGTCGGTTGCGGCGAGGGCGATCTGCTTCAGCTGCTGGAGACCCGCGGCATCGACGGCCGCGGCATCGAGCTGTCGCGCGAGGGCGTCAACCGCTGCGTCGCCAAGGGCCTTGCGGTGGTGCAGGGCGATGCGGACACCGACCTCGTCAATTATCCGGATGACGCCTTCGACTACGTGATCCTGTCGCAGACGCTGCAGGCGACGCGGCAGCCGCGCGTGGTGCTGGAAAACCTGCTGCGCATCGGGCGCCGCGCCATCGTTTCGTTCCCGAATTTCGGCTTCTGGAAGATGCGGCTCCAGCTCCTGATCGGCGGCCACATGCCGCGCACCGAGAACCTGCCGGCGACCTGGTACGACACCGCCAACATCCACTTCTGCACCATCAAGGATTTCGTGCAGCTCTGCGACGAGATCAACGTCAAGATGGAGCGCTCGGTGGCGCTCGATCTCTACGGCCGCCCGGTGCCGCTGAACCTGCCCTGGTGGGTGTGGAATATGTTCGGCGAGCAAGCGGTGTTCTTGCTGAGCCGAGGCGGGGGGAAATAGCCTCTGTCCGTCATTCCGGGCGATGCGAAGCATCGAGCCCGGAATCAATCGTCCAACAGCGCCTGCAGCCCGATGGATTCCGGGCCTGCACCTTCGGCGCATCCCGGAATGACAGCTAATGGGGAGCCAGCGACCGCGGATCCCGCACTGGCCAGCGCCCAGCTTCCACCAGCGTCACGAACCGCTCCACGCTCGCGTTGAACAGCGCAGGCTCCTCGAGGTTGAGCACGTGGCCGGACTTTGGAAACATCGCCAGTCCGGCTGCGGGGAGGTGCTTCTTCAAGAACAGGCTCGGCCCGATGCAGGGATCGTCCTCGTCGCCGCAGATGATCAGTGCCGGCGTCGCGACGCCTTTGATCGCGTCGGTCATCGCAAAGATCGAGGGGCGGCCGCCCTGGAAGCCGCGCATCGTGCGCGCCGAACCCTTGGCATCGTGCCGCGCCAGCGCGGCATAGAAATCGGCGTGGCCGCGCGGGTCCTTCACCAGGAAGGGAATCCGGCTCGGCGCCTCGCGTGTGACCTTTGCGACCTCGGCGGAGCCCAGCGTCTCGAACTGCTCGGCATTGGCGCGGCACTGCTTGCGCCAGGCCTCCAGATTCTCGATCTCCGAACCCGAGCCGACCCCGGCCAGCGTCATCGACAGCGCGCGCTGCGGCGCGTTCAAACCGATCTGCAGCGACGAGTAGGCGCCCATCGAAAGGCCGACGAGATGCGCGCGCTCGATTCCGAGATGATCGAGCACCGCGAGCGCGTCGGTGTAGAAGTGCGTATAGCTGTAGACCTCCCCCTCGGGCACGTCCGATGGCGTGTAGCCGCGCGCCGAGTAGGTGATGCAGCGGTGACCGCGCGAGAAGTAGCGCATCTGCGGCTCCCAATTGGTGTAGTCGGCCGCAAACTCGTGCAGAAAAATGATCGGCGTTCCCTGCCCCGCCTCTTCGAAATAGATGCGGACGTCGTCCCTGGTCGTGGCGTGGGGCATTAACCATTTCCCTCTCTTCAAGCCGCCTTTGCAGGATCGCAGTTAATGCTGTTGTCTGCAATGCGGCAGCGCTGCACCAGCACCAGCACAAAATCATCGCAGCCATTCGCAGGCGACCCGCGTCTTTTTCTCGCCACATCCGGAAGCTTTACGGCCCGGCGGATGTCGGCCGCCGCCCCGGCCGACGGGAAGTGGGGTGTCAACGAAGGATGAAGAATGTTTGAGTTGTTTGCGTTCCGCCTGTCGCGTCGTGTTGTCGCGCTGGCGGTTTTCTTCGCGGCGGTCGCCGCGTTCGTTTCTCCGGCCTCGGCGCGGCCGCATCACCGTCATAGCGCAGAGCGGCACGCTGACGTGCACCACGCCAGACATCATCATTATCGTCATCGCCACCATGCCCGCAGCTCGCGCTTCGAGCGCAGCGCGGCGCAGTTGCAGGCGAGCGGCTTCGCCGACACCCAGGCGAGCTACGATCCCAACGCCAGCAATGGTGGCATGGTTAACAACACGATGGCTGCAAGCGGCGGCTTCGGAGGCGGATCGGGCCTCGTATCCGAGGCGCGCCGTCATCTTGGCGGCAACCCGACCGGACGCGGCAGCCTGTGGTGCGCGCGCTTCATGAACATGGTGCTTCAGCACACCGGTCATCAGGGCACGGGATCGGACATGGCAAGCTCGTTCGCGCGCTACGGCACGCGTGTGTCGGGCCCGCAGGTCGGCGCCATCGCGGTGATGTCGCGCGGCCGCCGCGGCGGGCATGTCGGCATCATCACCGGCATCGACGCGCAGGGCAACCCGATCATGATCTCCGGCAACAACGGCAACCGTGTCCGCGAGGCGCCGGTCTCGCGCGGCCGGATCTATGCGTATGTGATGCCGAATTGAGGTGAGGTGCGTAGGGGGCGCTTGCGTCAGATGAGGTTGTCGTCCCGGACAAGCGTCAGCGCAGATCCGGGACCCATAACCACAGGCTTATGTCGTCGCGCGAGTTGGTAACTACGAGTTCTCGCCAAACCAATTCATGTGACTATGGGTCCCGGATCGGCGCGCGCTTAGGGCGCGCTTGTCCGGGACGACGGGAAGAAGCTCAAACCAGCTTCGGCTCTTCCAACGCGACCGCATCGCCGACGCCAATCTCACCATCGGCGATCACCTCGGCATAGATGCCGCAGTCCATGTGGCCGAGATGGCGCGAGAGGGTCGGCGGGATCTCGAGATCGCGCTTGGCCGTCACCGGGTCGACATTGGTGGCGGGGCAGCGGACGATGCGCTTGACCACCTTCAGCCGGGCCTGCCCGATCGCGAGCGTCTGGTCGACGAGGTCGAGCTCCGACCAGGCCGGCCAGCCCTTCACGTAGAGATTGGCGCGGAAGCGCAGCGGATGCACGGCGGCGCCGCCCAGCATGGTCTCGATCGCGCGCACGCTGTTCAGATTGATGATCGAGACCACCTTGCGGGCGACGTCGGAAAAACTGTGGTCGCGGCCCGACAGCACCTTGGGCGGGCCCTTCAGCTCCGGCTGAAAATTCTCCGCGAAGTAGCGCTCGATGGCGGTGCGGCCTGCGGCGGTCTCGAGATCACCGCTGGCGACGATCTGGCCGTCCTTGCGGATGGTCAGGAGATTGGTGGCGTCGTCGAAATGGCTGTCGAGCGCGGCCAGCCGCTCATTGCGCGCGAGCATCAGAAACTGGATTTTCGGCTTCCACTGGGGCTGCTCGGGATCGAAGCCGCTCGGGCCGTTCTCGATGGCGTAGCGGCGGTCGGCGGGGAGGGGCTGGCCGCTCCGCAAGGGAGCGCGGCGCAGCGGCTCCGGCGTCAGGCCCTTGATCGGGTAGCGGTAGAGGCCGGTGATTTCGGCGGTATGGCTAGCTGTCATGCCGTTACTTAAGGGATTCGCCCCGGTCCCGCCAAGCCGGCGCATCAGCGCACGAAATTGTGAAGGCGCCTCTTTCGCATCCGCAACCTGCTTCCCACATCTGGCTCAGGCCGGCGGCAACGCCGGCAAAAGACGACCGTTACCGGTTGAGAAACGTCAATGCGGTAATCGGAAACCCAATGAAGATGCCGTTTGGGGTGCCTTAGAGGGCCCCGAGGGCAGGCCGAGGGACATAAAAGATGAATATCGAGAAATATACCGAACGCTCTAGGGGCTTCATCCAGTCCGCGCAGTCGCTGGCGATGCGCGAGGGGCACCAGCAGTTCTCCACGCTGCACGTGCTGAAGGTCCTGCTGGACGACAATGAGGGGCTGGCTTCCGGTCTGATCGACCGCGCCGGCGGCAATTCCCGTGCAATTCTGAAAGCGACCGAGGACGCCCTCGCCAAGGTGCCGAAGGTCTCCGGCGGCGGCGCCGGCCAGATCTATCTGGCGCCCGAGCTCGCCCGCACCTTCGACGCGGCCGAAAAGGCCGGCGAGAAGGCCGGCGACAGCTTCGTCACGGTCGAGCGGCTGCTGCTCGGGCTCACGCTGGAGAAGACCAGCGAGGCCGGCACGATCCTCAACAAGGGCGGCGTCACCCCGCAAAACCTCAACGCGGCAATCGAGGCGCTGCGCAAGGGCCGCACGGCCGACAGCGCGACCGCCGAGAACGCCTATGACGCGCTGAAGAAATATGCCCGCGACCTGACCCAGGCTGCGCGCGACGGCAAGCTCGACCCGGTCATCGGCCGCGACGAGGAGATCCGCCGCACCATCCAGGTGCTGTCGCGCCGGACCAAGAACAACCCCGTCCTGATCGGCGAGCCCGGCGTTGGCAAGACCGCCATTGCCGAAGGCCTCGCGCTGCGCATCGTCAATGGCGACGTGCCGGAGAGCCTGAAGGACAAGAAGCTGCTGTCGCTCGACCTCGGCGCGCTGATCGCCGGCGCGAAATATCGCGGTGAGTTCGAGGAGCGGCTGAAGGCCGTGCTCCAGGAGGTGACCGCCAGCGAGGGCACCTTCATCCTGTTCATCGACGAGATGCACACGCTGATCGGCGCCGGCAAGGGCGACGGCGCGATGGACGCCTCCAACCTGCTCAAGCCGGCGCTCGCCCGCGGCGAGCTGCATTGCATCGGCGCGACCACGCTCGACGAGTACCAGAAGCACGTCGAGAAGGACGCGGCGCTGGCCCGCCGGTTCCAGCCGATCTTCGTCAGCGAGCCCTCGGTCGAGGACACCATCTCGATCCTGCGCGGGCTGAAGGACAAGTACGAGCAGCACCACGGCGTGCGGATCACCGATTCCGCGCTGGTGGCGGCGACGACGCTGTCCAACCGCTACATCACCGACCGCTTTCTGCCCGACAAGGCGATCGACCTGATGGACGAGGCGGCGGCGCGGCTGAAGATGCAGGTCGATTCCAAGCCGGAAGAGCTGGATTCGCTCGACCGTGAAATCATCCGGCTCAAGATCGAGCAGGAGGCGCTGAAGAAGGAAAGCGATCTCGGCTCCAAGTCCCGGCTCCAGACGCTGGAGAAGGATCTTGCCGAGCTCGAGGAGAAGTCGGCGGCCCTGACGGCGCGCTGGAGCGCGGAGAAGAACAAGCTCTCCGATGCCCAGAAGCTGAAGGCCGAGCTCGACGGCTTGCGGGTCGAACTCGCCAACGCGCAGCGGCGCGGCGAATTCCAGAAGGCCGGCGAGCTGGCCTATGGCCGGATCCCGCAGCTCGAGAAGCAGCTTGCCGACATCGAGGCCAAGGAGAACTCCGGCGAGATGGTGGAGGAGGCGGTCACCGCCAACCACATCGCACAGGTGGTCTCGCGCTGGACCGGCGTGCCCGTCGACAAGATGCTGGAGGGCGAGAAGGAGAAGCTCCTGAAGATGGAGGAGCAGCTGGGACAGCGCGTCGTCGGCCAGGCCGAGGCCGTGCGTGCGGTCGCGACCGCCGTGCGCCGCTCGCGCGCGGGCCTGCAGGACCCGCACCGTCCCACCGGCTCGTTCATGTTCTTAGGCCCCACCGGCGTCGGCAAAACCGAGCTGACGAAGGCTCTGGCAGAGTACCTGTTCAACGACGAGACCGCGATGGTCCGCCTCGACATGTCCGAATACATGGAGAAGCATTCGGTCTCGCGGCTGATCGGCGCGCCTCCGGGCTATGTCGGCTATGACGAGGGCGGTGCGCTCACCGAGGCGGTGCGGCGCCGGCCTTACCAGGTCGTGCTGTTCGACGAGATCGAGAAGGCGCACCCTGATGTCTTCAACGTCCTGCTGCAGGTGCTCGACGACGGCCGCCTGACCGATGGCCAGGGCCGCACCGTCGACTTCCGCAACACGCTGATCATCATGACCTCGAATCTCGGTTCGGAATTCCTGGTGAACCAGCCGGAGGGCGAGGACACCTCGGCCGTGCGCGAGCAGGTGATGGGAATGGTGCGCGGACATTTCCGCCCCGAATTCCTCAACCGCGTCGACGAGATCATCCTGTTCCATCGCCTGCAGCGCAGCGAGATGGGCCGGATCGTCGAGATCCAGTTCGGGCGGCTGCAAAAGCTCCTGACCGATCGCAAGATCGTGCTGACGCTTGATGCCGCTGGCCGCGACTGGCTCGCTGCCAAGGGCTGGGACCCCGCCTACGGCGCAAGGCCGCTGAAGCGCGTGATCCAGCGCCACCTCCAGGATCCGCTCGCCGAGATGATCCTGGCCGGCGACGTCAGGGACGGCGACACGGTTGCGATCTCGTCCGAAGGCAACGTGCTGACCTTCAACGGCAAGGCGCCGCAGACCGCCGAGATCACCCAGTTCGAGGCGCCGGCGGCGAAGCGGAAGCTGAACTGAGCGCCGGCATTCGAAGCCTGAAATGATAGCCGCCCCGGAGAGGTCAGCCTCTCCGGGGCGGTTTGTCTTGGGCGCGTGAGGCTTCCGCAAGGCATGTCCGGGCTCGTCCATTCACGCCTCCCCCTGCGGCACCAAGAACGTGGATGCCTGGGACAAGCCCGGGGTATGACGGCCGCTCCTGAATGATGAAGTGCGCTCACCCGGCCGTGCAAGCGGAGCAGGCTGAGCAAGCCCGCTACTTCTTCACCACCTTATAGATCGCGTTCTCGATGTCCGACGAGAAGTAGATGACGCCCGACGCTCCGATGCCGACGCCTGTTGGAATGTTGCTCGGCAGCCCGCCAGGCGCGCCCTCGAGGCCGATCGGGAGATTGGCCGCGATCTCGGTGACCGTACCGCTCTCCGGCGCGATCGCGATCAGGCGCCTGGCGCCGACTTCCGCCACGATCAGTTGGCCGTCGCTGCCGCGCGCGATGCCTTCCGGCATTTTCAGCTCCTTGGCGACCACGGTCTTTTCGCCGTTCGCGTCGATCCGGGACACGGTGCCTGCAAAAGCCTCGGTGACGTACACGTCGTCCGCCTTACCGCGAACGAGCCCGACCGGGCCCTCGAGGCCGCCGATCACCGTGGTGCGGTCCTTGCCGTGCTCGCCACTCACCCTGACCAGCGACTTGGTGCCGAGCTCGGCCACCAGAATGCTGCCGTCGGCGAGCACGATCGCATCATGCGGCGCCTTGAAGCCGTGCAGCATGTCGCGCGTCGCGCCGGTCTTGGCGTCGATCACCTGCACGGTGCCAGTGAACCAGCTCGACAGCACCACGTCGTTGTCCTTCGCGGTCGCGCTCATCGGATATTCGAGCGTGGTGCCGGCGGCGTGCATGCGCGCCCTCTCGGTGACCTCACCGGTCGTGCTGTCCACCGTGCGATAAGCGAACACATCGGCGACGTGAATCGTATCCTTGCCGTTCTCCGAGGTGACGCCGATGCCGCCGGGCAGTGCGAGCTTGCCGATGATGATTTGCCTGGCCTGGCCGGTTGCCGGATCGACCTCCTGAATGCCGTTGTCGGCCATGTTGGAGACGTAGATGCGGTCCTTGTCGTCGATCGCCAGATTGTCCAGCGACGGCTTCAATTGCGCGACCGTGGTCTTGCTGCCAGATTTGGGATCGACGCGGACGAGCTGGCCGAGCGCAGTGTCGACCACAAAGAGATTGCCCTTGGAATCGAAGTTCACCGCGGCCGGGACCTTGAAGCCGTCGGCGACCACGGTCAGCTCGGCCTTGTCGACGTCGACCTTTGCGACCTGGCCCTTGAACCAGAGCGGACCGTAGAGCTTGTCGTCGGGACCGAACTCGAAGCCGTTGAGACCGCCCATCTTCTCCATGATCTGGCGCGGCGGCTTCACACCCTCGACGTCGATCTCATAGAGCGTGTCGCCGAGGAAAACGGTGGTGGCGTAGAGCCTGCCGTCCTTGCGGAAGGCGAGCGAGTTGATGCCGGGAAGGCCGCTCGCGAGCTTCTTGATCGGGCCGTCGCCCTTGCGCGAATAGAGATCGCCGGTCAAAAATCCGGTCCAGGCCATGGTGCCATCGGGCGCAAACGCAATGTCGTCGGCCATCCCGATGGGAGAAGGGATTGCAACCTTGGCGGTACCGCCCGATATGTCCACTTCGTAGAGCGCCGCGCCGGCGACGCTGCCGGCGAACAGATGGCCGGCCTTGTCGATGCCAAGCCCGTGCACGCCATGGAATGCCGAGCCCGCGACGAGCCTCGTGACCTCCCAATTGTCGGCCGATGCGGTCGTGGCGGCGAAAAGCGCAGCGGTCAGGGCTGCGCAGGCGAGCCTGTTCTTCATGGCGAGACCTCCCGTTTTTTTGGAAAGTATTCGCTTCTCACGCTGCTTTGGCAAACGAAACTTGACGTTGTGACGCTGCGAAGCGGTCTGCGCCGCGCAGGTCCCGTGTTTGAAATCCTGTTTGAAAACGTCCGGCGATCTTGGCCGGTTGCCGGCTTACCGGTTGGTGACCTGCAGCGGGCCGCCGGTTGCGTCCGACATGCGGGCGATGGCGCCGCTGCGGCCGCTCATCATGGCCTCGAGCCGGTCGCGCTCCTTCTCGAAGCTTGCGAGCATCGGACCTTCCAGCGAGCGCCCGCGCGGCAATTTCACGCGCAGCGGGTCGACGAAGCGGCCGTTCACCAGGATTTCGTAGTGCACGTGCGGGCCAGTCGACGCGCCGGTCGAGCCGACGAAGCCGATGACCTGGCCCTGGCGGACCTTCTTGCCGGCTTCCATGCCCTTGGCATAGGCCGACATGTGTCCGTAGGCGGTCTCGTAGCCGTTATTGTGCTTGATGCGGACATATTTGCCGTAGCCGCCTTCAGTGCCAATCTTTTCGATCACGCCGTTGCCGGAGGCGAAGATCGGCGTGCCGTAGGCGGTGGCCCAGTCGACGCCGGTATGCATCTTCACATAACCGAGGATCGGATGGCGGCGGCCGCCGAAGCCGGAGCGCATGATGGCGTTGTTGACGGGCTTCCTGACCAGGAACTTCTTCGCGCTCTTGCCGCTCTCGTCGTAGTAGTCGACGACGCCGTCGTCGGGGCTCTGATAGCGATAGTATTTCTTGGTCTCGCCGCCGACCGTGAGCGAAGCGAACAGCACGTCGTTCTTTTCGCTCGACGTCACGCCCTCGTCTTCGCCCGCGTAGAAGACGTCGAAGGAATCGCCCGGCTGCACCTTGCGCTGAAAATCGACGTCGTAGGAGTAGATCTTGATCATGTCCTCGATGACCGGCATCGGCACCTTGTTGCGCATCGCGGTCTCGTAGATGCTCTGGTAGAGCCGGACGCCAGTGCCGTCATCGTCGTCATCGTCGTCGCTGTTGGCGTTGGCCGCAGCGTCAGCGACGGTGTTCATGCTGGAGACGTCGACCGCGACGTATTTGCCGAGATCGGACAAAGCCGCGATCGCCTCGACCATGGTGTCGTTTGCAACCACGACGCGATAGGGCTGGAGGCGGGCGCCGGGACTTGCGGGCGCCATCAGGATGCGGAGCTTTTCGCCTTCCTTCAGGCCGCCATCGCGGCCGCGCGGACCGAGGGTTGCGGTGATCGCCTTGATCTCGTCGGCCGTGGCGCCGAGATCGCGCAGCACGCCAGCGACGCTGTCGCCCTTCTTGACCAGATGGACGCGTTCGCCGTTGGGATTGCCGCCGGTGATCTGCTCCTTGGTCTTCGGCAGCAGCGTGACGTTTTCCGGCACCACGCGCGTCTCGAAGCCGGCGTAGGGATCGGACGGCGACGCCTCGGTGGCGTAGGCCATCTTGATGTCGGACGGGCCGGTCGCGCCGGAGACGTCGGCGGCGGCGTTGGCGAGCGAGGCGTAGCGCCCCCCGCCATTGCCGCGCCAGTTGGCGGCATCGCGCACCCGCATCAGGATGTCGTCGAGCGCCACCACCGCGGAAATCTTGGCCTTCGGCAGCACCGACGACAGGTCCTTGGTGACGAAGGAGACTTCCGCGTCGGGCTCGACGGCTTCCGGATTGTTCGGGTCTTCAGCAGCCGTCTTGGGATCGGAGCCGACATCGCTGAGCAGGCGCTGGGCGTTGAACGGCGGAATTTTCGCCGACAGATCGCTCGTCGTCATCGACAGATTGCCGGCGATCCGCACGAAGGGGCGCACCCGCATCACGTCGCGGTTGCCGACGCGTGCGACCGTGGAGACGCGCACGATGTTGCGGGACGCCGTGGATTCGCTTGGTGGCGGCAGGCGGTCGCTCTTGTGCAGCGTGGCGGCGCGATCGGCGGCGCCGAAGGCCCCGCGTAGCGCGCCCTCGACGCGCTCCGGCACCTTGGCGAAGGTCATCTCGCCGTCGAGCGATGCGAAAACGGCGCCGCCGATCAGGGCTGCGCCGCAGAGTCCGGTTAGGATTGTGCCGCTGAACCATTGCACCGAGACGCGGCGGCGGTCGATCACGGCGGCTTCAGAACCATCGACGGACAGCGGCGGCTCGTGGCCGAGATCAATGATCCCGGTCTCACGCCCGTAAGCACCGCGTGACGTCCTGTGGTTCACTCAAGTCCCCCAATCAACGACCCGAGAAGGCCCGTTTCGAACCTTCTCCCTGGTCGCCCTCTTGAAGGGGGATCGCTGGAAAAAGGCAAGCCGCACAGGCGTTCGCGCTCAGGAGGCCCCGCAAGGAGCCCGGCCAAAATTACGAACAGCTGGACGGAAAAAGCTCTCTCGATGTCTCTCGAATGTCCGGGGAAGGCCGCGTCATCTGCAAGATCGCCTTCCTTTGACCCCATGAAAACCGCCGGCAGCCCCCACTGGCATCCCTGCGATTCAAGCTTGTCTCTTATCAGAACGCCGCGGGATTGTGGCTCAAGTACGGCGCCTAATACGGAAAATGTTTCCTGAACGCCGGGCCCCAAGAGGCCCCGTCTGACCACGCGGGCGGAGCTCGGCCGAGCTGGGACGGTGCTCTATGGCGTGGGAACGGTCCTCTGGCCGGGGACCGTCGGGCTGGGCGCGGGCCCCGTCCGCCTCGGGCGGCTGGGCGCCGGGGGAGGGGCCGGGGAGGTCGCCGGGAAGGGCCCTAAAGCCCCCTCCGGAGCTCGCAGGCAGCCAAACTTTTTTTCAGATTTTTTGCCGCCCGGGTCCGGTTGCCGCCCTTCCCGCCCCTCTAATTAACTGGAATCGCTAGAATATTTCCGACGATGCACTGTGCGACGATTTGTTGACGATTGGCGTTGACAGCCCGGAAGGTGGGGCCTATAACCCCAACCACTGAGCGCGGCGCCGCCGGGTCACTGACCAAGGCGAGCGAACGCGCCACTGATGCTCCTCACCTTGTTGAGTGACACAACAGCCGACACAAGTCGGTTGGAGTTCATTCATCGTCGGTAAGGGTGTCGGAACCCTTCCTGCTAGGGAAGGTTGGGGCCTCTCCGGTCCCGGGCTGTTTGACAAGTGAAGATGAAGAAAGAGAAACGTGGACGGCGGAGTCCTTGCGGGTCTCGCTTCTGAAAAGCCTCGGCTTTTCTGATCGAGACCGGACGAAAGACTTCGGCGGTACACGTTTTAAAGGAAACACCATCGTTGCCAGCGATGTGAATCGCAGGCAGCTCATTGGCTTCGGTCGATGAAAAATGGTGGGACCTCGTCAAACGTTGTGATCAGCCGGTTCAAAGTTCAAGTCCAACTTGAGAGTTTGATCCTGGCTCAGAGCGAACGCTGGCGGCAGGCTTAACACATGCAAGTCGAGCGGGCGTAGCAATACGTCAGCGGCAGACGGGTGAGTAACGCGTGGGAACGTACCTTTTGGTTCGGAACAACACAGGGAAACTTGTGCTAATACCGGATAAGCCCTTACGGGGAAAGATTTATCGCCGAAAGATCGGCCCGCGTCTGATTAGCTAGTTGGTAGGGTAATGGCCTACCAAGGCGACGATCAGTAGCTGGTCTGAGAGGATGATCAGCCACATTGGGACTGAGACACGGCCCAAACTCCTACGGGAGGCAGCAGTGGGGAATATTGGACAATGGGGGCAACCCTGATCCAGCCATGCCGCGTGAGTGATGAAGGCCCTAGGGTTGTAAAGCTCTTTTGTGCGGGAAGATAATGACGGTACCGCAAGAATAAGCCCCGGCTAACTTCGTGCCAGCAGCCGCGGTAATACGAAGGGGGCTAGCGTTGCTCGGAATCACTGGGCGTAAAGGGTGCGTAGGCGGGTCTTTAAGTCAGGGGTGAAATCCTGGAGCTCAACTCCAGAACTGCCTTTGATACTGAAGATCTTGAGTTCGGGAGAGGTGAGTGGAACTGCGAGTGTAGAGGTGAAATTCGTAGATATTCGCAAGAACACCAGTGGCGAAGGCGGCTCACTGGCCCGATACTGACGCTGAGGCACGAAAGCGTGGGGAGCAAACAGGATTAGATACCCTGGTAGTCCACGCCGTAAACGATGAATGCCAGCCGTTAGTGGGTTTACTCACTAGTGGCGCAGCTAACGCTTTAAGCATTCCGCCTGGGGAGTACGGTCGCAAGATTAAAACTCAAAGGAATTGACGGGGGCCCGCACAAGCGGTGGAGCATGTGGTTTAATTCGACGCAACGCGCAGAACCTTACCAGCCCTTGACATGTCCAGGACCGGTCGCAGAGATGTGACCCTCTCTTCGGAGCCTGGAACACAGGTGCTGCATGGCTGTCGTCAGCTCGTGTCGTGAGATGTTGGGTTAAGTCCCGCAACGAGCGCAACCCCCGTCCTTAGTTGCTACCATTTAGTTGAGCACTCTAAGGAGACTGCCGGTGATAAGCCGCGAGGAAGGTGGGGATGACGTCAAGTCCTCATGGCCCTTACGGGCTGGGCTACACACGTGCTACAATGGCGGTGACAATGGGATGCTAAGGGGCGACCCTTCGCAAATCTCAAAAAGCCGTCTCAGTTCGGATTGGGCTCTGCAACTCGAGCCCATGAAGTTGGAATCGCTAGTAATCGTGGATCAGCACGCCACGGTGAATACGTTCCCGGGCCTTGTACACACCGCCCGTCACACCATGGGAGTTGGTTTTACCTGAAGACGGTGCGCTAACCCGCAAGGGAGGCAGCCGGCCACGGTAGGGTCAGCGACTGGGGTGAAGTCGTAACAAGGTAGCCGTAGGGGAACCTGCGGCTGGATCACCTCCTTTCTAAGGATGGTTCTTCAGAAGCTTGCTTCTATCGAACCGTTTTAGAAACATCAGTGGCCAACAGATCGCCAGATCGTTGAGCTGCATTGGCGGGATTTCGCCGTCTTCGTTTCTCTTTCTTCGCGGACGAACACGCGCTGGGCCTGCAACGGCAGGATCCAGGGTCCTTAACGGGATATGCGTTAGGGGCTTGTAGCTCAGTTGGTTAGAGCGCGCGCTTGATAAGCGTGAGGTCGGAAGTTCAAGTCTTCCCAGGCCCACCACTTTCATCGAGTGAGCATTCGTCTTCTGGTTACGGGGCCATAGCTCAGCTGGGAGAGCGCGTGCTTTGCAAGCATGAGGTCGTCGGTTCGATCCCGTCTGGCTCCACCAGATGGTTTGATCACCGAGATCTCATACCGTCGTCCGCGAAACATCACTTCGCATCCTGCTAGTCTGGATAGACAGCAAGATGCGTGTTTTCTGACATCGTAAAGAGGAGATCGATCCGAGTTGGGTCGTGCAGCAGATTGTTGCGCGAATCCTTCATTATCTCCGGATCATTTTCGGCGCTTGCTTCCAGCCGTGAGGTTGGATGCAAGTTGTAAAATGATCCTTTTAGCGAAGCTTGACCGCCTCGCTATCGGAACGATCTTACGAAGCAAGCTGGTCTTTCTAGTCAATGTCCGGCTGTACGTAGCATTCATCGAGGGTGCGCGCCGCAAGGCAATCGTACAGACAACATTCTGCCGAGTGTGTGGACATTGATAATGAGAGCAATCAAGTGCCTTAAGGGTGTTCGGTGGATGCCTTGGCGCTGAGAGGCGATGAAGGACGTGCTACGCTGCGATAAGCCGTGGGGAGCTGCGAAGAAGCTTTGATCCGCGGATTTCCGAATGGGGAAACCCACCTTCGATAGCCGGAACTCCAAGACCTTGTGTCTTGGTGTTCGACCAGAAATGATCGGGACCATGACCTCAGAGGTTTTGGATTTCCGGTTATCAAGAGAAGGTATGAGACTTCTGAATACATAGGAGGTTTCAAGCAAACCCAGGGAACTGAAACATCTAAGTACCTGGAGGAAAGGACATCAACAGAGACTCCGTTAGTAGTGGCGAGCGAACGCGGACCAGGCCAGTGATACATCAAAGACAATCGGAACCAGTCAGGAAAGCTGGGCCTTAGAGGGTGATAGCCCCGTACG
>NZ_CP022220.1:900000-979173 GCF_004114915.1 Bradyrhizobium guangxiense
TCATCGTGGTCACCGGACCAACCGGCAGCGGTAAAACCACGACGCTTGCGACCGTGCTCGGCCTCCTCAACGAATCCTCCCGGAAGATACTGACGATCGAGGATCCGGTAGAATACGAAATCAAGGGCATCAATCAGTCCCAGGTAAACTCTGCTATCGGCCTGACTTTCGCGAAGGCATTGCGCGCTTTCGTGCGGCAAGATCCGGATGTCATCATGGTGGGCGAGATCCGTGATGCCGAGACAGCGGAAGTAGCGATCCACGCTGCCCTGACCGGGCACCTCGTCCTGACCACGCTGCACACCGAAACCGCTGCGGCCGCCGTGCCGCGACTGCTGGACCTCGGCGTCGAGGCGTTTCTGTTGAGTTCAACCCTCCGTGCCGTGATCGCGCAGCGGCTGGTGCGGCAGCTTTGCGACCGGTGCAAAACAACGAGCCGGCTCGAGCACTCGGAGTTTGCGGCCGATCGGCGGTACGCCGCGATCGGCCTTCGGGTTGGTGATGAAGTTTACAAGGCAGGCCGATGCGAGCGTTGCGGCGGAACGGGCTACCGCGGCCGCGTTGGCCTGTTCGAGGTCCTTGAAGTGGCCGATGAGGTTCGTCAGCTGATGAATGCGCACTGCGACGCCGTGTCGATTGATCGAACAGCGGTTCGATCTGGAATGACCACCATGATCCAAGACGGCCTCGCGAAATGCCGAGCCGGCGTCACGTCGCCCGCGGAAGTTCTCCGCGTAACGACCATACGATAACGTGATGCAAACCTTTCGCTATCTAGCTATGACCCAGAGCGGTGAGCTCGTAAACGGTATGATCTCCGCGTCCACCGCGAAGGAAGTTTTCGCGCGTATCGAGTATCTCGGTCTCGTTCCGATCGAAACAGTCGCTCAGGACACTAAGGTTGCGGTCGCTCATATCGCTGCTGGTTTTCTTGGGCGACCACGCGCCGAAGACGTGACCATCTTTACACGTGATCTTTCTTTGCTGCTCAAGGCGGGCGCGAGGCTTGACGATGCACTGGAGTTGTTGTGCTCAGATGACGACATCGGCCGCCTGCGCCCGATTGTGAGTAAACTCCGCGTCGCAGTGCTTGCGGGCGAAAGCTTCGCTGAAGCCGTCGGCAAATATCCGAGTTGCTTTCCGCCTATCTATGCGGCGCTCGTGCAAGTCGGCGAAACGTCCGGGAAGCTCGGCCACCTTCTCGATATGCTGGCAAGCGAGCGCGCGCGCACGGAGGCCTTGCGCCGAAGAATTACTGATGCGCTGCAATATCCTGCATTCGTGTTGCTCGCTGCATCCTGCGTGCTGGCATTTTTTGTTCTCGTGGTACTGCCACAGTTCGGAGCTGTGTTGCGCGATTTCGGCGCCAAGCAGGACTCGCTGATTGTCACGGTGCTTGGCGTTTCTGAATGGACGCGCTCCAACGGTCTGGCGATTCTTGGAGTCGCAGGGGCCGCCATCTTTGCAGCCTATGCCGTCCTCCGCCGGCCCGTGATCCGGTTCCGGCTGCTCGCAACACTGATGCGATTGCCGGGCCCCAGTTCGATTTTTCGGGCCTACCAAACTGCGGTGTTCTGCCGCAATCTCGGCATCCTTGCTGGCAGTCAGGTACCTTTGACCACCACCCTGCGCATCCTCGTCGATATCATGTCCTTTTCGGGCGATGTTCCCGCCTGGACAACCGCGGCTGATCAAGTACGACACGGCGCGAAGCTTTCTGACGCCCTTTCCCAGTCAACGGTCTTGCCCATGATGGCGATCCGCATGATCCGCATTGGCGAAGAAACCGGCCAGCTGCCAATACTCGCCGGGCGCATCGCGG
Organism: Bradyrhizobium guangxiense; assembly: GCF_004114915.1. Lineage (NCBI taxonomy): Bacteria > Pseudomonadati > Pseudomonadota > Alphaproteobacteria > Hyphomicrobiales > Nitrobacteraceae > Bradyrhizobium > Bradyrhizobium guangxiense. The sequence goes on from NZ_CP022220.1 coordinate 901,823, forward strand.
AGTTCTACGAAGCCAAGCTACAGAGGAGTCTTGACCGGCTCCTCGCCGTTATCGGACCGGCGGCCGTGATCGGCATTAGCGTGGTTGTCGGCGGTCTCATCGTTTCCATTATGACGGCCCTGCTGTCTATCACTCAACTCGTATCGTGATCTCAAAACAGCGAGCGCAAATGACGCTTATCTCATCCCGCGCAATGGCCTGGCGGCGGCGGTCGTTCGCAGCGGGCGAGAATGGATTCACCTTGGTCGAGATGCTGGTCGTCATTACGATCATCGGGCTGATCATGGGACTGATCGGCCCCCGCGTGTTGAACTATCTCGCTGAGTCCAAGGTCAAGACGGCCAAGATACAAATCCGCAGCCTCGCCAGTTCGCTCGATCTCATGTTTCTCGACACGGGACGCTATCCGTCATCTTCGGAAGGCCTTAACGCCCTGGTAAAACCCGCAGCTTCGATGGCCGGATGGCACGGTCCCTACATCGATGGAAATAGCCTACCGAACGACCCGTGGGGTAGGCCCTATGTTTACCGGTCGCCCAGTGGGAACGCCAAGTTTGAGATCATGTCCTACGGGGCTGACGGGCATGAGGGCGGTGCGGATTCTGCCGCCGATATCTCGTCAAACAGCAATGAGAAATAGCCCGGAAGCACAAAACGGATTTACTTTGCTTGAGATGGTCTGCGTGTTGTCCATCGTCGCAATGCTGGTCGGTATCCTTCTGCCACGGCTTTCGCCTGGAACGTCGCGGCCGCGGCTCGAGGCATCGGCACTCGAAATCGCGTCCCTATTGAAGATCGACCGGAACGCGGCAGTTAAGAGCGGGATGCGCGTGCTGACCAGAATCGACGCGAGCACCCGGCGCCTGCAATCAGGTTCGAACGGCAGCGTTCTCGTGGTACCGGACGATGTGACGCTGGACGCACTATTGCCACGGGATTGCGAAGGACGACCCGCCCTTTCGACCATAAGTTTTTTCCCGAGCGGGTTCTCGTGCGGTGGCACGCTTAGACTCTCGCGTCTGAATACTGTCTACGAAGTTCGTGTGAATTGGCTTACGGGGGGAATCGAGATTGTGCGCGTTCCGGCTGTGTAATGCCTCCCGCAGCGTCGCGGGGTTTACGATCGTCGAGGCATTGGCCGCTCTCGCGATCGCCACCGCCATGCTGGCGGCGATCGGCTCGCTCATGTCGACCAGCATAAAAGGCGCGCGGAGGATTGATGATCGCATGGTCTTGGTGGAGACGGCGCGCACTCTGGCGGCAGCATTGCCGCCGCGCGGCGACGCAACCACGGGCGTAACGTCGGGTGAACTCAACGGCATTGTCTGGCGCGTCGATATATCGCCCTTGCTCAGGACAGCGTCCGACAAGCAGCAATGGGTGCCGAAACGGGTCCGGATCCAGGTTAAATCTTCAGCAGGTACGAGCTTCGCCCTGGAAACTGCGCGTCTGGGCCGGAGGTCGCAGTGATAGCCCGGGATCACCTCTCCCAAGCCTTGCACCGCGCGAGTATCGCGGGGTTCACGCTGTTCGAAGCTCTCGCGGCGATCGTACTTATGGGGATTGTTGTTTTTTGTCTAAGCACAATCGCGACGCATTGGCTACCCAGCTGGGATCGTGGCCTGGCGCGCGCGCAACGCGCCGAGCTTATTGGCATCGCCCTTGACCGTTTAACCGCCGATCTTGCGGCATCGCAGTTCATTTCCGCCAACGGCGGAAGCAAAAAGCCGCTGTTCAACGGCACAGAAGGATCTGTCACTTTTGTGCGCACGGTTACAAGCCCCAACGCCAAGTCGGGCCTCGAGATCGTTAAAATCGAAACAATCAAGGACCCTACTGGTCTCGTCCTCATACGCTCTTCGAGGCCCTTCGTCTTGTTTGAAGGTGCGATTGACCCGTCTGGCTTTGGTAATCCCGTCGTCCTGCTGCGATCGCCCTATCGGGCCGAGTTCGCCTATGCGGGACCCGGCGGCGTGTGGAAGGCGAACTGGCTGAATGTCGGCCACTTGCCGGCCGCCATCCGCCTCACGGTCCAAGATCACACCCTTGGGGAGGCGAGGGTAATCTCGACCACGACGCTTATTCATGTTGACGCGCCTGCACTATGCATCAGCGGAAAGAGCACGGATTGCACGGGAGAGCCCGACACTAGTCCCGATACGGCTCCCGCAGCGGACTCTCTCGAGAGCCGTCGGACCTGAGGCCACAATGATATTTTGCAATCCGCAGGAAGGACACTTATCTGGGGGGCGGGAGGGCTTTATCCTCATTGCGGTCCTCTGGATGTTGATTGCACTCGCGACACTTGCGTCCATCTATTCGATTTACATAGGCAGTTCTTCCTGGTCGAGTTCGGTGATCGAGCGCCGTCTGCAAGCCGATCAATTGGTGTCAGCCAGCCTTAATCTCGCGACCCAACGCCTTGCTGTGGCAGACCAGCGCGATCGACCTACGCATGGCCACTTCAGCTTCCGGCTAGGCCAAGCCAACGCATCGGTCAGATTCGTTTCCGAAGCGGCCCGGCTCGATCTCAATCAGGCCCCGCGCGAACTACTATCGAGTTTCTTCATAGCGATCGGCGCATCGGAGGAGGATGCCCCGCGTTTTGCTGCGCGGATTGTTGGTTGGCGAGAGCGCTTAAGACCATCCGATCGCGCTAATGAAGCGCAGCTTTACCGCGCCGCCGGCCGCGGCTATGGACCGCGAGGCGCTCCCTTCGCACATGTAGGAGAGTTATGGTTAGTTCAAGGTCTGCCGCAGGTCATCATAGAACGAATGTTGCCTCTGGTGACCGTTTACAGCGGCAGGGCCGATATTAACGTCTTCGACGCGCCGCCCGAGCTTGTTGCGGCTTTGCCTGGCATGACCCTAGATCGTCTGAATGGTTTTCTTGGCCAACGGCAGCTCGTGGCTCCCAGTAAGGACGCTCTAGTCCGACTGCTCGGTTCAGATCAAACCGCCGCGACCGCCGATGCAAGTGACGCGTTCCGGCTGGACATAAAAATAGGGGGCGCAGGGGGATGGAATAGCTGTGCGGAAGCGGTCATCTTGCTACAGGGTCCGGACGATCCTTTTCATATCCTTGCCTGGGATGACAGTTTGCGCGGTGACTGTCGTCAGGGCATGGCAACGGCGAACCCGCCATGATCCTGTTTAATTCGATAGCGGCAGGCCTCGCTTCGTGGGTACAAGCCGTGGCGTCCGAAGTTTCATCGCTCTCGAACGGCTTGCGCCGACGCTCGCAGGTTCGGATGGTGGAATTCGAGAAGGATCAATTCACCCTTCATCTCGTGACCGACCCCAAAAACGCGAAAGCGCCTGACCACGCGCTCGCGGTCCTGGAGGGAGCGGTTGCTAGCCCAATCCCTCCAGCATGGAAGTTAGCTCTGACTGGAAGTCAGCTTGAACTTGTCCTTCACCCGGCGCGATTTCTGTTTCGCCCGCTGGATTTGCCGAGGCGCGCTGCCGAATATGCGGCGGGTGTCGTGAGGTCCCAAATCGACCGACTAACCCCGTGGGATGTGCAAGAAGCGGTCTATGGTTGGAGTGCTTCACCTGACGAGACTGGCGACCGCATTCAGCTGACAATCGCTGCCACGCCTCGCGCTAAGCTAACGCCCTTGCTCGATGCTATCGGATCGCTTGGGACTTGGTCAATCCTGGTCTCCACGTCACGTTCGAACGTGCCAATTAGGATCGTTGAGACACAAATACACGGACCGACCGATTTCCGTCGTGTTCGTACGTGCCTGATGGTAGTTCTGCTGTTAAGCGGCTTTGCTGCCACTTCGTCGCTTTGCATTTCAGCGCTCATTTCGGACGGTTTGGCCCTGAGACGGGAAGAACTCTCTCGAAAGATATCGGTGCTCACAAGAGCGTCGCAGAATGTTGTTGCCGAATCCGCTTTGCGAGAGCTCGAACAACAGAAGCGCAACACTCCTTCGCCCGTAATGGCGATTGAGGCGCTGTCGGATCTACTGCCAGACAACACGTTCCTAACGGAGCTGCGTATCGATCACGCGAAACTACAGATAGCGGGCCTTACGAGCGACGCCGCATCGCTCATCCGCCTGATCGAGCAGTCGCCCCAGTTTTCACACGCGATCTTCTTCGCTCCAACCACACGGTCTGAAGGAGCAACCAAAGAGCAATTCCACGTCGAGGCTCAAATCAACCCCGCATTCGCCGCTATCCATGAACCAGACCTACCGCATTAGACGCTACGTCAGCGCCATTCCGTTCGTTGCCACAATTTGTTACGCGGCAATGACGGGATTTCTATTGCTGATCACGGGCTGGACGGCGTTGGACCTGGCGGAACAGCATCGTACGCTGGCGAACGCGAACGAAATGTTCGACAGGTTGCAGTCACAACAGCGGGCGGCCCGCAGCACGAACGACGGGGCGCTCGCTGTGAGTCCACCAGTTGTCGAAGGTCCCACGGTCACAGTCGCGGCCGCCGTGGTGCTGCAGCACGTTTCTGCAGAAGCGACGCGGATGGGAAGCAACATCTTATCGTCGCAGGTCGATCTGCAGGACGCAGGAGCACAACACGGGATCGTCAGAGTCTCTGTCGATCTCGAGATCGAGCAGCCGGCCCTTCAAGGCCTCCTTTACGAGCTGGAGGCGGGATCGCCCTTCCTGTTCATCGATCAATTGGTCATACAGGTACCCGAGTCGTCGACAAGACACGCCGCGACGAAGGTGCGCGTCGCAATTGTCGTCTCCGGATGGTGGCGGAGTGTCAAATGAAGTGCCCCCTCACGATTCAAGCTCTCGCGCTGGCCTTCCTGATCTTGGCAGTCGAATCGGGGAGGCGGCCTGCCGAGGCGAGTCAGACTTCAACGGCTACTGGCCTGAATCCGCCAGTGTCGCCCACAATGGAGTACCTGCTTGCGAAGGAGCCATTCGAGGCTACCCGATCGGAGCATAATCCCATTGCCAAAGTCCCCCTTGCGCAGCTCAATAAAACGCAAGAGCGCCCGCTATTCTCTCCGTCACGCCGCCCTCCGTCTCTGCCGCCGCCGAACGCGCCCACTATCCCCGTTGTCGTCGCGGCTCCCAAGCCGCTCGAGCCTGAGCTTCCGCCATTTGAACTCGTGGGCACGATAACTGGGGGCGCCGACAGCATCGCCGTCTTTGTGAATCGCGCGACTGGCGAGACGGTGAAGTTGCGGCAGGATGAAGTTCAATCAGGATGGACGTTGCGCGACATCGGAGCGCGTGAAGCCACGCTTTCGAACGGCGAGAACATCAAGGTTCTGGCTCTCGCCTTGCCCGGCACGACCGCAGATCCGGCGCCTGTGGAAGCCAGCACCGCTTCAATACGGCATCCTGCGAAGCGTTAAGGGTAAATGCGATTATGTTAGCGGATCAATCGCAACCGCCAAGTGTGCCGCGCTGCGATGGGTCGCCTTCAGGTACACCGACACGACGATCTCGTAGCCGCTCGTGCCATTGCGTGCAATGCCGCAGACCCTACGTTGCAGCGCACAGAGGCAATTCATCTTGACAAGCAACACTTCGTGTCGCTCGACAACACACCTCAGATATTGATGTCCGTCATTCAGTCCCTAGCATCGCGAGAAAGCGCCTTATGAACCGCTTTTCGTTTGGCGCGGCTGGCGGGGGACTTTCAAACATCAATGGCCCGATCCGATCTGTCGCCTATCTACTCGGAAACACGAGCGAGGCTTTTCGAGATGGCGACCTTCACTCTAACGATTGAACAACCGAAAGAGGAACCTTTATATGTTACGCAGGAACTCAATCCCAACCAAGTGTGCCTTGGCTTTGGCCGCGACGCTCATGGCAGGTTCGGCGTTGTCGACCACGGCTCACGCAAACAATGGCGACTTGATCGCAGCGCGTCAGAAATTTTTCGGCGACGAGAACGTCGATCCCGAGTCCGGGCGGGTCAGTCCCGACAAGGTCATCTTGTCGTGGCTCTCGAATTCAACTCTGGCGGCTTCCATTGCCGGCCACGTTTTGCTTTTGGACACTTACGTCACTCGGCTCGAAGTTTCGCCGGGCCGCACGCCCTTCGTTATCGGCGATTTGGTTGCTCTCAAACCAGAAGGCCTTCTAATCGGGCATGGTCACTTCGATCACGCGGACAACGCGGCCTACATCGCTGCGATGACCGGCGCGAAACTCTACGCCACCGCGGAAACCTGCGTTGCCCTGCAAGCCGATTTCGCGCGCGAGCAGGCCGACCCGGCGATTCAAGGTAATCCGGCTACGGCGTTTCCTCACAAGGCGTCGATCTCCTGCAACACGGTCACGACGACCGGTTCGGTTCCCGGCACCCAAATTGTCAAACTGGACTTCCTGGAACCGGACGCCTGCGTAATCGCCTTCCGACACTTGCACTCGGTTGCAGTCCCGGTCGACCCGACCTGGCCGCGGGCACCTAATCCGTCCGTTTATTATGCGGTTGACCCGCGCGATCCGGGGCTGTTTCCGGCCGGAACGCCGCTTGCGCCCGGGAAAAGTGGGACGCTGCCTGGGCAGATCAACATTGCTACCAGCGGCAGTGGTGGTCCGGGTGGCCCTATTCCGCTGTTTTTCGATTTTGTGTTGCGCGAAGGTCGTCACTTCACCTTTGCTTGGTATAACTCGTCGGGAGCACTCAAAGAAGGATTGGGAAGCGGGTGGCCCAACGGCACGCCAGCTGACGGCCAGCGTATCACGAACATCCTGAAGAGTTTACCGGCCACCGATGTGGATGCCGGTACGATTGCGACAGCCAATTTCGATAACAATTCTTATCGTGATCCCTTCGCGTATATTCAATCGCTGAACCCGAAGATCTTCATTCCGTTGCATCTGACCACCGGGTCGACCTTCAAGGAATCCATCTCGCCCGCCGTTTACGGCGGATACCTGGATCAAATTAAGCGCCTCGGCCTGACACTCGATCAATGGCCAGACACACGATGGCTCGTTGATCCCGAAGATTACGCAAAGCCCATCGTCTACGACATTCGGGACCCGCGCTGGGACAATCCAAAGAAGCTGCCCGCCATCAAGCATTATTGCGGTTCTGATCCAGACGACCACCACGACGACCACGGGAAGCCGTGACCACCGCGCCGACGGCTGCTCGAAAAGAGGAGCCGTCGCGCCCTTCCACGATCCGCGCGCCGGATGCAACTGAAATGATGCAATGAAACGCTCTCTGATTTGGTTCGTAATCGTCGCAACGCTGTGTGTGTGCATCCACGCAAGGCACGTCGACGCTCATCCGGATATATTGGTTCACATGCATGATGCGGTTATCTTTGATGGAAATGGCTCTATCAGCGGCGTCCGCGTATCTTGGACCTACGATAGGGAAACGTCGGTGACGGCATTGCGAAGTAGCGGCCTCAACGAAAGCGCCCCACACCTCGGGCGTGACCAGCTTGATCCGCTGGCCAGGGCGACGGTTAATTCGCTGCGCGCGTCTGACTTCTATACGTTCGCGCGCGTCAATGGCACCAAGCAGCCATTCGATGGCGCATCCGATTCATGGCTCGAGTGGGATGGATCGGTGCTAACATTGCATATGGCTCTCAACTTCAAGCAGCCCGTGAGCAACAGCAATTTCACGCTCGAGCTCTTCGATGAAACAGACGAGATCGAGTTCGATTTCCAAGAAGGAGACGCCGTCATCATGACGAAGGCACCCAAAGACTGCGCGCTCGTCGTCGCACGGCCAGGCGATGCCGCCGCTCAACGGGAACTTCTCGGCGATGCTTATCTCAATCCCAACGTTCAACCGGTCGGTTGGGATGCGCAATACTCAAACAAGGTTTCGGTGCGATGTCTAAGTTAGAGGCAATTACAGCCTTGCTCAACCGAATGAAGTCGCCGCTCGACGCTGAACAAGCTGTCTTATGAGCGATTTCGCGCGCGGAGACATTGCTTTGCAGAATTGTCACGGGCGAAACGAAAGTGTCGGTGCAGCGATATTGTTGCATGCGGCTTAGCCGTTGCGACAACAACATAAGGAGTAACGTCAATCATTGAGAAGATTGGGCGCCGCGCGGTTCACGCGCTCGACGATCTGCTCGCATTTGTAATGAAGACGCGAGAGAGTGAGAGGCTACGCGCTATGTTGACACGCCTGCACCGTTTGCGATGTGGCGCGAAGCTGAAGAAGACAATTGCCCTAGTTGCCGCGGGGGCTCTGACGGGATGCGGCGCGCCACTCACGTGGCAGGACACTCACACCAAACCTGACGTAATGGATGAGGTTCGTAATCAGGATCTGCTTCCCCGATTTCCGGAACGCACCGCAGAAGCCGATCTGCAAGGCACTGTCCGGCCAGGTCGCGCCCAACTCTTTTCGGCCGAGCCGGTCTCTTCTATGCAGGCAATCGTGGCCCCGGCGACGAGTACCGGCACCGGTCCCGGGTATGAACTGAATTTCGAAAACGCCACGATTGCGTCGGTTGCAAAAACTGTACTCGGCGACATCCTGAAGACGAGCTACACAATCGACCCGCGTGCTCAGGGCAATATCAATATTGCGTCGGGAAGGCCGGTTCCGAAGCAGGACTTGCTGTTCGTGTTCGAGAGTGCGCTCCGATTGGCAGGAGTCGCGCTCGTCCGCGACGGCGCCGCTTATCGAATTGTCCCACAGACAGAGGCACTCGCAGCCGGCAGTCTTGATTCGCAGCCTGCAAACGTGGAGCCGGGATTTGGCGTCTCTGTCGTGCCGCTTCAATACATATCGGCCGGGACGCTGATGCAGCTCCTGGATAGTTTTGCTACGAAGCCCGGTGCGGTTCGCGTGGATAAGGCTCGCAACATGCTGCTGGTTCAGGGCACAGGGCCCGAGCGTCGCACGGTCGTCGATACGGCTGTTGGTTTCGACGTTGATTGGATGCGGGGGCAGTCAGTCGGTATCTTTCCACTCCAGAACAGCGCTCCTGAGCCTGTCCTGACAGAACTCGAAAAAATCTTGAATTCAAAGGAAGGCGACGTTGGGCACGATCTTGTCAAGTTTCAGGTAATGGAGCGCCGCAACGCGATTTTGGCGGTAACCTCCAAGCCGCAGCTCCTGCGAACGGTCCAGACTTGGATTGGCCGACTCGACGCATCAGATCCTGCCCGTGTTGTTGTACATGTCCGCCGGGTCAAGTACGGCGACGCCCGGCAGCTCGCGAAAGTGCTCGGCGAAATCTTCGGCGGAGGCAGCTCAAATGCAACCGACAGCGCGGCGGGACAGGTCGCGCCTGGGAGCGGTTTGGTGAGGACATCGTCCAATGCCGACCGACTACCAGCCATCTCAACGACTTCCAGCTCCTCCACAAGCACAAAAGGCAATACTGATTTCGGCGGAGGCGCACTCGGGGGCGGATCGCGAACAGGGAACGACACTGGCGGCTCGGAGCTACAGAGCGCTGGCCTTAGCGGCAGGCCCGTGATGGAGGGGATTCGCATCGCAGCCGACGTTTCCACGAACTCCCTGCTTATCTATGCGAACGCTCAGAATTACCGGACCGTCGAACAGACCATACGCCAGCTCGACCAACCGCAGGCTCAAGTCGCGATCGATGCGACCATCGCTGAAGTTACGCTCAACAACAATCTGAGCTACGGGGTTCAATTTTTCATCCAAAGCAAAAACCTCGGTATGGCTCCCGATCGAGGCTCCGCCCTGAACGTCCCAAGCTCCCCCCCAGGACAGCAGTCGAGCGTCCTCAATGGCGTCGCATCCGCTTTCCTTAACCGCGCCTTCCCAGGCTTTAATTTCCTCGTCGGCCCTGAGGCGCAGCCCAACATGATCATAGATGCGCTGCACGCGGTGACAGATGTCAAGATATTATCGAACCCTTCGCTGGTTGTGATCGACAATCAGGTCGGCACACTACTCGTTGGGAACGAGATCCCGGTATCGACCGGCACCGGCAACGTTCTCAATTCGGCGACCGGCACCAACAACACGATCATCAACTCAATCGACTATCGCAACACCGGCATTATCTTGCGCGTCATTCCTCGGGTTAGTCCCGACGGCAACGTGCGCCTCGATATCGAGCAAGAAATCAGTCAGGCGACGAACGCGACCGCGAACTCGCTCACGCCGACCGTCTCGCAACGCAAAGTGAAGAGCTCTGTCGCCGTGCCGAACGGGCAAACCGTACTCTTGGCAGGCCTCATTCAGGAAAACACTGAAGTCGATCGTGGTGGGATTCCGGTTCTCGACGAGATACCGAAAATTGGCGACCTCCTGTCGCACCAGAACAAGACGACGACCCGGACCGAGCTCATTATCTTCATCCGTCCGCAAGTCATTCGGGACAGCATTGCCGCCCACTACGTCGCCGAGGAGTTTCGGGCAAAGCTGCGCGGAACGGTCGAGTCCCTTCCTTCCAGGGGAAGACAACCGCCACTACTTCAATGAAGGAGCAACGAGGAAAATGCCGGAACGCCTCTCGCGTTGCTCGCAAAAGTTTCTCACGTTCCGAGCACCGACCCACGTCACGGTCACGGCGGCATTCGTCCTCTGCGCCGTCTGCATGGCGACGAGCGTCGCAGCGGATCCGAGCTCCGCAGGCCTCCTCGGGGCGGCATTCTCCGCCGTTGCCATCGCAATCGCCGTTATAGATGCGCGACTCTTCGTAATACCAGACGAACTGACCATCCTGGCGCTTGTACTCGGATTGGCAAACGTGTTCGTGCAACCTCCAGACTGGATGGTGCCGACGCTCGCGACGGCAGCATCGCGCGGAGCGGCATTAGCCGCGATGTTCTGGCTATTGCGCATCGCCTACAGGTCCGTCCGTCTGCGCGACGGCATCGGGTTGGGGGACGTCAAACTCGCCGGCGTTGCTGGAGTCTGGCTCGATTGGAATCTGATTCCAATCGCAATCGAGGTCGCGGCCGGATCAGCTTTAATCGCCTGCGGAATTGCGGCGCTTCTCCGTCGCGACAGCATCCAAGCCATCACCCGGCTGCCGTTCGGTCTGTTCTTCGCGCCAGCCATTTGGGTCACATGGCTGATATGGAAGGTCTGGTGAGGTTCGAATGATCGTTGCAGATTGCAAATCGACTCGGGAACATCTATGAAGAATGCACGCCCCCTGATCGGAACTTTGTTCCTCACACTGTGGACTATCGGCAACGTGTTCGGCGCCGAACTCTCCGAAAACGGGCGCTCATTCGCGCGGCGACATGTTTCGGCGGCGGGCGGTGCGATTGAAGCATGCCGGTCCGCTCGAGCCGCAGCTGTCTTGGGCTTCAGGCACGAACATGGCTTCAATGTCCCGCAGTCCTACGAGATAGCCGCGGCGTATTACCACACGGCAGCCGCATGCGGTGATCCGACAGGCCAATATTTGTTCGGCCTCTCCTACGATAAGGGGCATGGCGTTGCGCAGGATGGCGTTCTTGCGTACATGTGGCTGAATTTGGCTGCCGCCCACGCTCCTCAGCTACGGCGCCCGTATTACCTTCGAACAAGAGACGCGGTAGCCAATAATCTCACGCCTGCACAACTCAGCCAAGCTCAATGGCTAGCCATTCAATGGCGGCCCGGAACGGCACCTTAATCCCACTTTTCGAGGTTCCGACCAGGCCTTCTTCGATCATGTGCGAATGGTGCTAGCCGTCGCTTTTCGCGGCGCAGCTAGGATGCATCTGTAGACTCTCGGTTCGGCGGCGTGGCGGTCGACGTCGGTTCTGATCTGCTCGGGTTCGGCGCACGAGCCACCGGTCTTGCGCGCCTTCTGCTCAATTCCTTCGCTCGGAATAGCGAAATTCACAGCGAGCAGATCATTGCCGTGCCTTCTTAAGTTACGCCTTGCTTGCGTATTCACGTGGAGCCAGCCCGGCAATTTGGCTATAAAATGCGGAAAGTCAGTCCCATGGGCGGGTGACAAGGTCTGCCGGAGTTGCCGCCCCGGCGCCGAGCGGTTTTGGCGGTCCCAATCCGTCCAACATGATTGCATCGCCTTCCGGCGGCACCAACCTACTCCGCATGCGCCGGCTCGGGCTGTCCTGTGTTCGTGCTGAATTCGTTACTGGGCGTCGTTGCCGAGTAAGAACTCTGCGGCGTAGCACTATATATATCGCGTCAGGGCCCAGAGTTGTGTTACCGCACACAGTTCGAGGGGATGACGGAGCGTGCGCGGTAAGACCCTCACGATCCATATTCGGCCGCAGCCAGTCCAAGAAGGATAGCCAGCACGAAACTTCTTGGGCATCGTTTGAACGCGGCTGCTGGAAGTCGCCTGAGTTGCCGATGCGAAGCGCGGGCCCCCGAGCCCTAGAGACCGATCCGGTCACGTCTTGTACAAGCTATACAGATTGGATTCGAAGCTCGCTTCTGCGACCCTGAACCAGGTCACGATGTCCTCACGAAACTTCAGCCATTCGCTGTAGATCTTGCGAAACTCGGCATTCTTCTCCGTCTCTTCGGCGTAGAGCGAGAATGCCGCGCGATAGCCGCCCTCCATGATCTCGCGCGAGAATGGCCTGAGCTCGGTGCCGTTTGCGATCAGCCGACGCAGCGGCGCCATGTTGCTGGCGTCGTAATGCGACAGCATGTCCCAGGAGGCCTCCGCGGCGGCCACCTCGAATGCCCGCTGATAATGAGCAGGCAAGGCCGACCAAGCCTTCGCTCCTACATAGAAGGCCAACTGCCCCGTGCAATCCCACCAGCCCGGGTAATAGTAATATTTTGCGACTTTGTTGAAGCCCAGCTTCTCGTCATCGTAGGGGCCGACCCATTCGACCGCGTCAATCGTGCCTCTTTCTAGTGCAGCATAGGTGTCGCCGCCGGCAATGTTCTGAGGAACGACGCCGAGGCGTGCGACCACGTCGCCCGCAATGCCGGGGATGCGCATCTTGAGGCCCTTCAGATCATTGAGCGTATTGACCTCGCGGCGAAACCAACCGCCCATCTGCACGCCCGTGCTGCCGCCGGGAAAGTTCACGACGCCGTAGGACTTGAAGAACTCCCTGAACAGTTCGAGCCCGCCGCCGCGATACATCCACGACAGATGCTGGCGTGGCGTCATTCCGAACGGCAGCCCGGTGTCGATCGCAAACGCCTTGTTCTTGCCGCTGTAGTAGATCGATGCCGTGTGTCCTATCTCGACCGTTTCGCTCTGCACGGCATCGAGTACCTGCAGGCCTGGCACGATTTCCCCGGGGCCGAACACCTGAATCTGGAAGCCGCCATCCGTCATCTCCTCGACGTGCTTGGCAAGGCGAACGGCGATACCGTGAATGGTGTCGAGGTTCTTGGGATAGCTGGACGCCAGGCGCCAGCGGATCGTGGCCTTTTGCGCTCGGACGACAGAGGGGGCGGTCAGCGGCAACAGGCCGACCGCGGCAACTCCAACAATAGCTCGACGGGTCTTCATGGTTCCACCCTGGTTCTTTATGATTGTTGATTGTCGTAGGTTGGATCGCTGACGGCGTGCCCGCTCCTCCGGCGCGCCGTCCGCCAATCTAGAGCTTCCGTTCCATCACGGCATCGAAATTGGTGACGGGCGGAAAGGCTTCCTTGTCGATGACGACGTCGATCACGAACGGATTGGATGCCTTCATTGCGACCGCCATGGCTGCCACAAATTCCTCGCGATTGGTGGCGCGTGCGCCCCTTGCACCCAGCGCGATTCCGGCCGCGGCGAAGTCGACGCGCCCGAAATCGTTCGCTTCCGCAACCACATTTCCCTTCCAGCGATATTTCTCGTGATATTCGAAGGCGAGCGCGCTGTTGTTCATGACGATGATCACGACCGGCAGCCTGTAGCGAACCGCCGTCTCGACATCAGCCAGGTGATAGCCGGCGCCGCCGTCGCCGGTAATGCATACCACCTTCTCCGATCGCGCGATCTGGACGCCGAGCGAGGCGGGGAGCGCCCAGCCGAGCGATCCGACTGCGCGGAAGAAGGCGTCGTAACGCAGCGTCGGGAACAGCACGCCGGTCCAGGCAGCCATGTAACCTGTGTCTGCGACCAGCGTGATCTCGCTGCCATAGCGGGAGAGCTCGTCGAGCACCGAAAGCGGGGAGAGGGCCGTGTTGCCACCTGACGCAGCGAGTTGTTCGCGGTGATTAGCTGTCCATTTATCAGTATCGCGGCGGCAGCGGTCCAGCCAGGCGGACGATGTCCGCAAATTCTGCTGTTTAACGAGGTCAAGTAGGTCGGTGAGGAAGATCTTGATGTCGGCGCGGACACCGAGGCGTGGCGCGTAGGTGTTAATGAGGGAAGCCGGATCATGGTCGATCTGGATCACGGTCGCCTTGCGGCTCGGCAAAGTGTAGCCGTTGGTTGCCAGTCCGCCCAATCGGGTCCCGAGAGCGAGGGCGCAATCGGCCTCTGCCACGAGCTTGTTGGCGCTCACCGAGGAATAGCGTCCGACGATGCCGCAGAAATTCGGGTGTGACGTCAGAATGGCCGGCTTGCCGCCAGCCGTGGCGACGATCGGGATGCCCGCAAGGTCCGACAGCAGTGCCAGTTCGGCCCACGCGCCGGCAAGCCGCACGCCCTCGCCGACAAACAGAACCGGGCGCTCCGCGCGCTTGAGGAGGTCGAGCGCCGTAGCAACCTCGGTGCCGAGCGCACGCACCTTGCTGGCGGCATTTGAGTAGGAACGTTCTAGCCGGTTCGCGGTTTGCGGGTCCCCGGGCAGCGCGAAGAAATTCTTCGGCACGTCGAGATGGGTGGGTCCGCATGTCGGTGTCGCCGCGATGTGAAGCGCCTGCGAGACGAGACTCCCAGTCATCTCAGGAGCGGCGACGGCACCGTTCCACTTCGTGACGGGCTGGAAAATGACATGTTGGTCGAGGTCCTGATACTCGTTCATGTGCAGGGCTTGCGTCGCGGTCGCTCCTGTCAGCGCGAATACCGGCGATTGGGCCCAGACGGCATCTGCCAGTGCGGCCGCGACGTTGGCGGCGCCGGGCCCGGCCTGCCCATAGGCCGGCGCGACGCGGCCGCTGGCGCGGGCATAACCGTCCGCCATGTAGACCGCGCTGGCCTCGCTGCGTGCGACCACCATTCGAATTCCGGCATCGCGAAGCGCGATCCACAACGGCTGGTCGCCGCCGGTGAGGAGGAAGAAGTTCTCGACACCGGCATGCTTTAGCGCAGCGGTGATGTCGGTGGCCACGTTGTTTGTCATTCTAGTCCTCCCCGCGCGGGTTCGTCGACCTGCAACGTCAATAAAGTATGTCATACCGTATTATTGCAAAAGATATTTTGTCAAACCTCCCTCAGGGCGCGTAGTAAGCAATAGCTTGACCTCACTAAAAGCCAATAATACGATATTATGATTCCAGATATTTATGCTGCAGGGAGGCGTTCCGTGAAGAAGTACCAGATGTATATCGGTGGAAAGTGGGAGGATCCGGCCTCGGGCGAGTGGTTCGAGACCATGAATCCCTACACCGCCGAGCCATGGGCGTTGATCCCGCGCGGCAATGCCGAGGATGCCGCGCGCGCAGTCCAGGCGGCGCATCGGGCGATGAATGTGGGGCCGTGGCCCAAGCTGAATGCAACGCAGCGCGGCGCGCTGATGCGCAAGCTGGGGGACCTGATCGCGGCGAATGCAGAGCGGCTCGCCGAGATCGAAGTGAGGGACAACGGCAAGCTGATCAGCGAGATGCGAGGGCAGCTCAATTACATTCCGCAATGGTACTATTACTTCGGCGGCCTCGCGGACAAGATTCAGGGCTCGGTCATCCCGATCGACAAGCCCAACATGTTCACCTACACCAAGCACGAGCCGGTCGGCGTCGTCGTCGGTATCATCCCCTGGAATTCGCCGTTGATGCTGGTCGCCTGGAAGCTTGCGCCGGCGCTGGCGGCCGGAAATACCGTGGTGCTCAAGCCCTCGGAATTCACCTCCGCATCGCTCCTCGAGATGATGGCGCTGGTGGAGGAGGCGGGCTCCCCCCCTGGGGTCATCAACGTGGTTACCGGCTTTGGCAATGAGGTCGGGCCGGCGCTGGTCGAGCATCCTCAGGTCGCCAAGGTCGCGTTCACCGGCTCCGATGCCACCGGCCAGAAGATCTACAAGGGCGCTGCGCGCGGCCTGAAACGCGTCAGCCTGGAGCTGGGCGGCAAGTCGCCCAATATCGTGTTCGACGACGCCAATCTCGACAATGCGGTCAACGGCGCCATTGCCGGAATCTTCGCGGCCGTCGGGCAGGCGTGCATCGCCGGTTCGCGAATGCTGGTACAGGAATCTGTCCACGACGCCTTCGTCGAAAAGCTCCTGAAGGCGGCGGCCACGATCAAGATGGGCGATCCAATGCAGAACGAAACACAGGTCGGGCCGGTCGCCAACCGGCCGCAGTTCGACAAGGTCCTCGCCTATATGGAGATCGGCAAGAAGGATGGCGCGCATCTGGCACTCGGAGGCGATCGTGCCCATCGGCCGGAATGCGGCAAGGGTCTCTTCGTCGAGCCCACGGTCTTCACCGGCGTCAAGAACAGCATGAGGATCGCGCAGGAGGAGGTGTTCGGCCCGATCCTGTCCGTGATCCCATTTCGCGATGAGGAGGAAGCCGTCGAGATCGGCAACGACATCCTCTTTGGTCTGGCCGCAGGCGTCTGGACGCAGAACATGAAGCGCGCCCATGTCATGGCTGACCGGCTAAAGGCCGGCATGGTCTGGGTCAATACCTACCGCACGGTGAGCTACATGGCCCCGTTCGGCGGTTACAAGCGCAGCGGTCTCGGTCGCGAAAACGGCATCGAGGCCATCAACGAATACATGCAGACCAAGACCGTCTGGATGAGCAGCGGCGACGAGCCCTATCCGTTCGTGCTGCGATAAATCGCTGAGTTAGGTGATCCAGGGCGCATCGTCTCGGGATCAATTGCTAATTGCTCGTAATATAGTACTATAAGATTTAATGGCCCCTGGGACCAACCCGTGGGGAACGAGGAAACAGGGAGGAGCGCCGCATGAGAGCCGCATCGGTCGTCATCTTGGCCATCGCGGGCCTGTGTCTATCGGGCATGCCGGGACAGGCGCAAACAAAGTCAGTCGTCCTGAAGGGAGCCACTCTGATCGACGGAGCGGGTGGAAAGCCGCTTCCCGATTCCGTCTTGGTCATTCGCGACGGACGCATCGCGGCCGTTGGGTCCGTAACGGCGGTGCCGGTGCCATCCGATGCCGATGTCGTTGACCTCAAGGGCAAGTCCATCATCCCCGGCATGATCTCGGATCATTCCCATGTGGGTATCGTCAGGGGCCTCAAGGCGAGTCCGGACAACTATAATCGCGACTACATCTTGTCCCAACTTCGACAGTGGGAGGCCTATGGCGTCACCACGATCACGTCGCTGGGCCTGAACGCACCTGAATTCTACGATCTGCGAGCGGATCTACATGCCGGCAAGGCGCCAGGGGCCGACATCTTTGGCGCCGACCGCGGCATTGGGGTTGCGATGGGAGCACCGCCCGTGGCGATCGTTCCCGTCGGCCCGAACCAGATCTATCGCCCGGATACGCCCGACGCAGCGCGCGAAGCGGTGAGGGAGATGGCGGGACGCAAGACCGACCTGATCAAGATCTGGCTTGACGACTTCGGCAAGCTGCTGCCAGTCAAAGTGAAGCCGGAGGTCTATACCGCCGCCGTCGACGAGGCCCACAAGAACGCGCTTCGGGTCGCCTTCCACATCAACGACCTCGAAGATGCTCAGGCCGCCCTGAAGGCCGGCGCTGACATTCTGGCGCACGGCATCCGTGACAAAGAGATCGATCCGCCGACGATCGAATTGATGAAGAAGAATGCCGCCTGGTACGTTCCCACCTTGGCGCTCGACGATTCAAATTTCATTTTTGCCGACAAGCCGCAGGTCTCGGCGGATCCGTTCGTGAACCGGGCACTGGATCCCGCCGTGAAGACGCAATTGGAGGATCCGGCTTGGCAGCAGAAGGTCCATGACGCACCAGCTTCCGAGCGCGCCCGCAAGGCGCTGGCGATGAACCAGAAGAACCTGATGACGCTTTACAAGGCAGGTATCGGCATCGGGTTCGGATCCGATTCCGGCGTGGGCCTGCGTTTCCCCGGCATTGCCGAACATCGTGAGCTCGATCTCATGGTTGAAGCCGGCCTCACGCCGATGCAGGCGCTGACCATCGCGACCAGCGGCGCGGCGAAGCTGCTCAAGCTGGATGACCGCGGTGTCCTGCTAGCTGGCAAGCTCGCCGATCTCGTCGTGCTCGACGCCGATCCATCGGCCGACATAGCCAACGTCCACAAGATCTCGGCGGTCTGGCACCGCGGAAAACCTGTTGCAGGGCCGATCGCAACGTTTGCGCAGCGATAAGGAGAATGGGCGGGGCCGGCGACGCTTGCATGCCGTCCTGGGCCCCCCCCCGAACTGTTGGTCCGAAGTCTTGTTCTCGATCATCACCTCGGGAGAAACACATGGGACAACTGACACGACGTGCCGTGCTCGCCGGCGCACTCGCCACCCCCTTTGTTGCCAGGGCAGAGGACTGGCCTGCGGGTCAGATGAAGTTCATCATCCCGTTTCCTGCCGGCGGAACGCTGGACGCTATCGCCCGTCTGGTTCAGCCGGGTTTGCAGCAGAGACTGGGAACGACGATCATCATCGAAAACCGTCCGGGCGCAGCGGGCAGCATCGGCGCGGCGGCAGTGGCGAAGTCACCGCCAGATGGCCGCACGTGGCTGTTCGTATTCGATACTCACGCGACCACCCCGGTGACGCAGCCGAGCCTGCCATATAATTCCGAGACAGATCTGGATCCGGTCATGCTGGTCGGTACGGCGCCGAACATCATTGCCTGTCAGCCGTCACGCCCTTACCAGACTTTGGCTGAGTTGATCGCTGCGTCGAAAGCCAAGCAGGGCGGCTTCGCATTTGCGTCGGCTGGAACGGCGAGTCTTGGCCATCTCACGATGCTGCTGCTTGCCAAACGCTCCGGCGCGCAGTGGAGCCACGTTGCCTATAAGGGAGCAGCCCCCGCGGTGAACGACGCGATTGCGGGACATATTGACCTGATCATCGCAGCGACCACGGTGCTCAACAGCCAGATCGACGCCAAGTTGCTGCGCCCTCTCGCTCAGACCGGCGCAACACGCCACCCGACCCTTCCCGACGTACCGACGCTCGCCGAAAGCGGGTTTCCCGATCTCGTCGCGACGCCTTGGTGGGGACTGTATGCGCCCGGGAAGACGCCCAAACAGATCATCGCGCGTTTCAATACAGAGATGCGCGCGGTTCTGAAGGACGCCAGCGTGACGGGACGGATCAACGCGATGGGGCTGACGGTCGCTGCGAGCGATCCGGACTACATGCGCAACTTTTACGCGGAGCAGGCGCATATTTGGGGGCAGGTGGTTCGAGACAACGGTCTCCAGGCCGAGGGTGGATAGCAGATAGACCATCGCGCGGACCGGTTTTTACATCGTCACCCTACCGACCGGATTATTTGGTGCCGCGTCACGGCGCGGCCGTCCCCGCGGACGTTTCGCCCGAAGCGCGGCTTCCGCGTCCAGCGCGGCCTGGTGTTCCGCCGCCACCTCCAGCTGCTCCAGCACCTTGAGGGTTGCTCTCGCGCCCATGTTGACGTGATTGACGGCAGCCTGCCACGCCGCCTGCGGCTTCCGTGTGATGATCGCGTCGATTATCGCATGGACCTCGACAGCGTTTTCCTTCAGGCGTTCGGGCTGCGACAGAACAATGGGACGAAGATAGCTGAGACGTGCGCGAATGACGCTCACGAAGCCCTTGACGACGCTGTTGGCCGAAACGCTCATCAGGAATTCGTCGAGCTGATTCTTGCATTCGAGCACCTTAGCAACGCTACCTGATTTGAAGGCGCGGTCCAAATCTCGTTTGAGCCGGTGCAAGTCCTTGATTTCGCGCTCAGAGATCCGCTCGGCGGCGGTCCTTGCCGTCAGCCCTTCCAGCATACCCCTGACTTCATAGTGTTGCCGCGCCTCGTCGGGGGATACCCGCGCCACCACGGGTCCTTGATTGGGGATGTTGTCGACGATGCCCTCGGCCTCCAGTTGCCGCAGGGCTTCACGGACGGCAGTCCTACTGACGCCGGTCCATGCACACAGCTCGCCTTCCTTCAACCGCTCGCCTGGTTGAAAGCGGCCATCAATGATGGCGGTGCGCAGATTGCTTGCGACCTGTTGCCGGAGCGGTGCGGCCTTGGCCGGTACGCGCTGGACTTTGGAAACCTTCACGCAGTAATTCCTTGTACTAATTCGGTAATTGGTATCATACAATACTAGTTGATTATCCTGCTGCCTAGCTGCGATTTAGTCTCCTCAGGCTTGAGACGCTCGGACTGACATTGCCGAATATCCAACTTGCACTGGGCGAGAACGAGCCGCGGTCGAAAGAGTTGCCGCCGCACGCGCCTTGCCATCCTTGCTCACCAGGCGTCAAGGTCGGAAAGGGGTCCTGCGGATTGCGGCTCAACGAAGCACGTTCTCGCGGTCCTTTTCGCAGATCGCCGTTCAGGCCCCGCAGACCCATTCATACCTACGATGCCGGAGAGCTCGGCAGCCGCCGCCCTTGCGATGCGTTTGCCCAAGCTAGCTGGCGAATGGGCGAGGAAGAAACCAACGTCTACTGGTGCGCTCTGCCAGGCTCGCATAAGCTGAGTGGCTAACATGTGAGGGCCAAAAATTCATGCGGCAAGCTCGGTTTGACGGTTGGTTGCAGAGCTGTCGCGGTCCCGTCCGCACAAGCCGAACGGCATTTGCTATGTATCAATTCGCCCGTTCATAAGCCATGGACCTACGACAGCTTCGGTACTTCGTTTTCGTCGCGGATCTGAAGAGCATCGCCCGCGCTTCGGCTCACCTCGGCGTAGCAGGCCCTGCCATCAGCCGGTCAATCAGTGCTCTCGAAGACGAACTGCGAACGCCGCTGTTCGACCGAGACGGGAGAGGCATGCAGATGACGGAAGCAGGCCTCATGCTGCACCGAAGCGCATCCCAAATCCTGCGCGACGTGGAGCTTGTTCGTCAGGAGGTCATGGCCGAAGGAAAACACCTGACCGGCGACGTGATTATCGGAGCCACGCCGTCGGTTATCGCCATGGCGGGAGCGGAGCTCATCAGGGCCTGTCGCGAACGTCTGCCTCGCGTTCGTCCGCGCTTACTTGAGGGATATAGCGCTTATTTGCAAAACTGGGTGCTGACCGGCTCGATCGATGTCGCATTAGTCAACGGCCTTCAGCCAGATAGCCCGCGCCTCGTCAGTGAGTGCCTTGCCGTCGAGCGGCTGTTCGCCATCGGGCCACCAGGGATGTTCGCTGGCGATCCGGTCGGCCTTGCGAGCCTCCTTGAACATGCTCTGCTGCTTCCGTCGGCTCAAAATCCGATCCGAAGTTTGCTGGATGCGGGCGCCGCTGGCCTCAATCTCTCCGTATCCACGGTGCTGGAGATCGATTCCGTTACCCTTCTGAAAGACCTCGTGCGACAGGGCCTTGCTCCCGCTGTCCTCCCCTTCGGCGCTGTCAAATACGAGCTCGAGACTGGCGTCTTGAGCGCCAGCCCCATTGTCACCCCCGAAATCAGAAGCGATCTGGACCTCATTTACCTTGCCGATCGTCCGCCAACGCGAGTGGCATCCGAGGTGATCGACATGCTTCTGGAAATCCTACGCCAGATCGTTTCCAAAAAGGAGCCGAATGGTTTCGTCGAGATCCGGCATCGCGCCAGCGTCCGCCGCAAGGCAAAGACGTAGCCAAATCGCCGACAGCCAGAAGCGCGTGCCCACATAGCTCGATAGTGTCCACTGCTCGTAAAGGCCGGTGCGCAACACTCGAAACGAGGCAATGGTACCGGAGCCAAAGGCCATCATGGGTGTTAAGCGCTGGCGACTTCGCAATGAAGGCGTGATCCCTTTGTCGGCCTAACTGTTTCTGCGCGTTTGAGATGGGGCGTCTGAGGTTGACCTTCGCCAAACCGTCGCACGGATTCCGGCCGCCGTGAACGGCAGCAACTCCAGCCAAGGCTCAATTTCCCAGACCGTGATCTTCACTGGCCTTTCCGCGTCGGAATTGTGGGGCAGGCAGGGGTCAATGTCGATTTCACCAAGCGTAAGTTTCATGTTCATGAGCGCGCCGACGAATACAATCAGCTCGGCCGCCCGAAATCAGGCTCGGAGGAGCGTTCGTCCCATTGCCGCCGATCGCATTCAATGCGTTGCGTGAATGGAGGCTGCAATGTCCCAAGCCCGATCTCGGATCGGTGTTTCCAGTCCGGTGAAGGACGTCGAGATCGTCACCCGCGATTACATGGTCAAACGGGGCCCTGTGACCGGTGCAAATCGCCGCCGGTATCACCAAGTTAGGTAAGGCTCCAACGAGAAGGCCATGGACGCCGCAAAATATCCGGGCTTCACTCTCTTTCGGCACTTCTTTGCGAGCTGATATATAAACCGCAAGGTTGATGGCGGGCTTGAATTGCGGCGCCTAAGGTGGTCCAGGAGCGGCTCGGCCATTCGGTACTGGGGCAGTTGGATTGTGACGCCATTAGAGTGCGTCGATGGCAGTTTCGATAGGGAGGAAAAATGTTCGGGACCCAATCGGACTTTCTATGAATTCCGCTTCTTTCCAAAAAGCGGCAGCCTTCTCATCGATCGCGTGTACCAGGATGGCGCGAATACCGATCGTTTCAGATGCGTGAACGATTTGGTGGAGGGCATGTTGAAGCAGGTCTTGGCCGAGCCCCTTGCCCTTGTAGGTAAGATCTCGCGCCAAGCGGCCTATAATGGCTACAGGTACGGGATTTGGGAGTCCGTGCCTTTTTATGGGCGGCTTGGGAATTGCAGCCCTCTCAACACTTCCAGAGGCGATGCAGTAGTAGCCTACGACCGAATTGCCCTCGCAAACAACATAGGTGCGAGCAGTCTTGCCCTCGCTGTCGAGGGCGCGATTCTTCAACCAATCGGTCAGGGCTTCATTACCGCAATCAAAGCGGCTAAAGTCATGCGTCGGCTTGAGAAGCGTGGGGGAGGTTATGCCCGCACGCTTCCTCGGATGTTCGATTACTTCTGCCAAAGCGGCTTACGCTTCATCAGTGCCTTCAACTTGGTCCCGGCCGGAGGCGGGTTATCAAGTGCATTCAAGAAGGCATCGTGCTTCTCTGGATCAAGGACAAATAACCTTTGGTCCAAAAGCACATCGATGGCATGTTGCCGCGCACTATCCAGCATGAATTCGCTAAGCGTCTTGCCCACCGCCACTGCAGCGGTATCGATCAAGTGCTTTACCTGTGCGGTAGCGCGAATGTGGATATTGGTTTCGCTCCGGACGCGGCGCGACCTTACTCGCGCCGCAGGGCGCTGTAGTGCTGCTTCCATTGCGGTTACTCCTCACTTCTTATGAAGCGTTATATTGCATTCGTGTACACAATGTCAACACGGTTCGAATGGTTCCGAAGAAACTATCCAAAAAAGGGCCGAAGAGGACATAAGTGACCAATGGATCAACCGAAACGTTCACATAACCCAACTTAACTCCCCAAGTCGATTCTCAACGGGCGAGGTCCCTGGCAACGGTCGGAAAACCAAAAGCGGAAAAAACCCAGCTGCGGTCGAGCGGGGTCGCCGCTTGCTTGGTCAATGCCAAACTAAGCCGCTGTCGGCGTCTCAAATGATTGGACATCCCGGCGCAGATGTCGTCGATCGGCGACATTCTAAAATGTTGTCAAACGCTGACATTTCCGATTGTCAGCGAACGGCGACACGGTAATGTAAGCGATCGCTGACATTTGGATGTTCCATGCTCACACGTACCGCAGCCGATCTTGGCGCCGTCATCCGCGACCGGCGCAAGCGCCTCAAGCTCGATCAGTCGACGCTAGCTAAACAGGTTGGTGTCAGTCGCCAATGGATCATCGAAGTCGAGCATGGCCACCAGCGCGCAGAACTCGGGCTCATCCTTCGCGTCCTTGATGCTCTCGGCATCAAGCTCGATGCAGACAGCAATCTCTCCTCGGGCCACGCCGCCCCGAAGTCCGCCGTCGATCTGGATGCCATTGTGGCGAAAGCCAAGAAAGGAAAGCCATAATGGCCGAGCTCATTGCACTCCTTGAACGAAGTCGGTCGCGTCCGTAGTGATGCACGCGGCCGGCTGATCGTCGACGTTGGAAATCAGTGCATTGAACGTCATGCGTCGAAAAAGTTCTTTCGCATCCTTTCCCGGCTCCTCCGTGACCCGGCGCATCTCTTCCGCCATCAACACATAGGACCAGCGATCGCGCATCTCGACGGCTTCATCAGCTCGCAAACCGGTTAGCCCGCTGATCATCCGCGAACGCAAATATCCCTTGCCCGTCTACGTGCGATCAAAGCGCTTGACGAGAAGAACGTCCTTCGCTGCAAACCTTGGCCAACTCGAGCATCGCGCGTTCGACGCGAGTGTTGTTCCAGCGGTCGTCCGGACGATTGAACTTTGCGATCCAGAATCCGTGGTCATCTTCGACGACAGCTTTCGGACGGGCTCCGCCCATGGAGGTGCCGAGCAGCATCCAGTCTCGAACCTGGGCGCCTTCCTCGGTTTTACATCTTCCTAGAGCATCAAGGCTTCGGCGATTTCCTGAAGCTTTGCAAGTTCGAGCGTCTTGTTGAATTTGCGACGTGGTGCCGGAGGTTGTTGACCAAGTCCAAACCAAGCGCCCCTACGCCGTCGTCGGCTGAATTCAGCAGATAGTCGAGTTCGCCAAGCTGGGGAACCCCGGCATGCTTCTCGATGACGCGGCGACCCCAATAGTCCGAGCTTGCATCGCGTAACGCGCCAAAGACCGCCATTCAGTCGGCCTGTTTCGTAAGTCTCATCCGATAATTCAAGCTCGATAGGATCAATCGCGACCGCATCTCCGTTTGAGAGGTACAACTTGCCGTAGACGAAGCGAGCCAATGCATTGCCACGGCGATCCTTAGCGAGCTAGAATCGGGCCGGCGGTTATCGGTTCGGTCTGACACGGCAGCGTGATGTAGACGAAGCATTCGGTGTTGCTTTAGAAGTCATTGTCGAGCCCTCCGGACTTGCGCGCCCGCTTGCGTTCCCGCGTCGCTTGCAGAGCAATCCCTTCCCTGTCCTTTGAGGGGTCAGCGAGTTCTTCGAGGGGCTGGAGCATATCGTAGAGCCACAGCAGCCCGGCATACACCACGATACCCGTCGATGCTTTGCCCTTTTCGGCGTCCATAACAGCGCGCACGCCCGTTCCAATTCTGCTGGCTGCGTCCTGCATGGTCATGTTGCGGCGGATGCGTGCAGTACGCAGATCCGCTCCCAATTGCGTGAGCGTCCGTGACACCGGGTAAGGGGGCGCCTTTTGAAGTTTGTTGGTTGCTACCATGCTCTTGAAGGCCATTAAGCAGATTATTATGCTCTTAAGAGCATACAGCAATTTCCTGCAGTTTGCCATATTTTGCTTTTAAGAGCGCTTTATGTGCGATAATTTGCTCTCAAGAGCACTTATTCCATTTTCTAGTGCCGTAAATATATCAACGGGATATGTAACCAAAATATGCAGCTATTAGTTGTGAAAGTTCCTATGATAATCTATTTGGGAAGCTCTTTGACTCGTCAGGGGCAGCCATTTGGGACCAGCACCGAGGGTGCCGCCAGTCACGACTAACCAGGCGGGTCGGAATCCAGAAACATGTCTGGAGCCAACAACGAACAGCTTCGTCCGCCGCCGAGCTGGGACAAATTCGAGGAAATCTGCGCGGATCATTTTTCGCGCATCTGCAAGGACAACCAACACGACCGTGCCGGGCAAGGCAACTCGGCGTCGATGACTACGGCAAGGATAGCGGAGCTGATGCGAGATGAAGCGTGAGTTGACCTCCGAGATCGTCACGCGCGTTGTCAAGGAGGTGCGAAGCACTAATGTTGTTGCTGGTCCCAGCCCTGCGCAGGCACCGACCGGTCGGTCTGATCCACTGGACAACGGCTGACGGAAGCGCTCGAGCGCGACTACGCTGCGCGTTGCGAACCCCTTCTCCAGCAATCGGTCTTTCCCGAACTCCACAAACGAGACGAGCTCCCGCCGCTCCTTCCGATTTGCTGGAAACGAAAGGCAGGCCGCGTACGCTTCTCCCGGCACAGACGCTCGCGTCCGTGAATCAGTCGCAGAGATCCAGGCTTCGCCATCGTCTCCGGATCTCTCGCGAAATACGGCCTTGCTGACTTTGTCGCGTGACAGATTGGCCCTCCCAGGCTTGTCACCGTACGCATCAAGACTCTGGAGAAGAGGCTGCTTAGATGGGCACGGAACGGGAGGAACTCTTCTCACACGATGATCAAGAAGGGGGCGTCGGGCACGCCGCCGCCGCAGCAGGCAGCCGCGGGCGGAGGACTAATGCTCCCTTAAAGCTGGATTGCCCAAACGGTAATTCGGCTGTCACCCCATAGTCGCTAATCCTACCAAATCCTGAATTTGGAGGAGCGGATGCGTTTAGGCGCCGATATTGGGGGAACTTTCACAGATATCGTCCTGGTCGACGATGAGACCGGTTTATTTCGGCTCGGTAAGGTCCTGACAACTCCAGATCAGCCTGACAATGGCGTAATCAATGGAATTAAGCAGGTCATCAACGGTGATGCAGGCCAAGTTTCGCATGTTGTGCATGGGACGACGCTTTTCACCAACGCGCTGATCGAGAGAAAGGGGGCGCTGACCGCTCTCGTCACGACCCGCGGATTCCGCGATGCCGTCGAAATTGCGCGCGAGCACCGCTACGACATGTACGACCTTCGGCTGCGTCGTCCCGCCCCGATTGCCCGGCGGCGTCACCGGTTTGAGATTGCCGAGCGAATTCTGTCGGATGGAACAATCCGCCAGGCCCCCAACGAAGACGACGTCGCGCGCATCGCCGAGGAGATGCGCAGAATAGGCATCGAAGCGGTTGCCGTCAGTCTCATCAACGCCTACGTTTGTCCGGATCACGAGCGCATCGTTGGCCGCATCCTACGGGAAAAGCTCCCCGGCGTTGCGATAACTCTCTCCAGCGACATCTCCCCGGAAATCAGGGAATTCGAGCGTTCGACGACGGCGCTCTGCAATGTCTATGTCAAGAGCATCGCCGAGAAATATCTGACGCGGCTCGAAGCGCGTACGCGCGACGAGCTCAGCGATGCAGCCGGTCTTTATGTGATGCAATCGAATGGCGGTCTGCTCACCGCCAGCCAAGCCATCGAAGCGCCGATCCGTCTTGTTGAGTCGGGACCTGCGGCCGGCGCGTTGGCTGCGGCACATTATGCCAAGTCACTCGGACTTTCAGACGTGCTCTCTTTTGACATGGGCGGCACCACCGCCAAGGCCTGCCTCATCGTCGATGGCGAGCCTCTGCTGGCCCCGGAATTCGAGGTCGATCGGCAATATCAGTTCAAGAAAGGCAGCGGTCTCCCAGTCAAGGTGCCCGTCATCGAAATGATCGAGATCGGCACGGGCGGCGGTTCGATCGCGCAGATCGATGCACTCGGCCGCCTCAAGGTCGGGCCGCATAGCGCCGGATCCGTGCCAGGACCTGCCTGCTACGGGGCGGGCGGGGAACGACCAACGGTCACTGATGCCGATCTGCTGCTCGGTTACCTCAATGCAGGCTTCTTCCTCGGCGGAGATATGAAGCTCGACAAGACCGCCGCAGAACGTGCCATTAACGAACAAGTCGGGGCCTCGCTTGATCTCGACACGATAGCCGCAGCCTGGGGAATCCATCAACTGGCAAACGAAGCAATGGCTTCTGCTGCACGCATCCACGCCATCGAGCGGGGGCGCACCATTTCCCAGTTTCCGATGTTTGCGTTTGGTGGCGCGGGGCCGGTTCACGCCTACGGCGTCGCGCGCGTCCTGAAGTTGCCGAAGATCATCTATCCGTTCGGTGCGGGCGTCATGTCGGCCGTCGGCTTCCTCACCGCGCCACTGGCATTTGACTTTGTGCGATCAAGCCCGGCACGGCTGGAACAACTGGATTGGGGCGCAGTCAATCGGTCTCTCAAAGAAATGGAGGAGGAGGGGCGAAGCCGTCTTGCTCATTCAATGGGTGATCGAGAGGTCTCGTTCCGTCGCTGGGCCGATATGCGCTACCGCAAGCAAGGCTTTGACATCCGTGTGCCGATTCCCTCCGGTAAACTTGGGCCAGACAGCATCGCGGAAATCACCGCTTCGTTCGAGCGGGTCTACACCGAACTCTACGGACATACCGTACCCAACACGCCAATCGACGTGATGTCATGGCGAGTGGTCGCATCGGGGCCCAAGCCTGACTTCAAGCTACCGGTCAATACGTCGAAGTCCGACGGTCCACTCAAGGGCTCCAGAAAGATCTACGTCCCTGACGCAGGACTCATCGACGTGCCGGTCTACGACCGTTATCGCCTTGGAGCCGGTGATCGCCTGCAGGGGCCAGCCATCATCGAAGAACGTGAATCGACCGTTGTTATCAACGGACCCGGCGAAATTAGCGTCGATCAGAACCGTAATCTCATTGTCGATCTCGAGGTGGCCCGATGAGCGCCAAGGAACTGGACCCCATTACGCTCGATATCATGTGGGGGCGGCTCATTGCCGCCGTGAACGAGCAGGCCGCGGCCCTGATGCGTTCGTCCTTTACGTCCATCGTCCGGGACGCCGAAGACCTTTCTGCGTGCGTGTTCGATCGCCGCGGCCGGATGGTGGCCCAATCGGTCACGGGCTCGCCGGGGCACATCAATTCCATGGCGACAGGAATGGAACACATCTTGAAGACGTTTCCGCTGGATACGCTCCAGCCCGGGGACGTCATCATCACGAATGATCCTTGGATTACGGTCTCTCAGCTTCACGACATCACGATTGCAACGCCCGTATTCCACAATGGGCGAGTCGTTGCGCTTTTTGCAAACTGCTGTCACGCGCTCGATATCGGCGGCAGGGGGCTGTCGTGTGATGCCCGCTCCGTCTATGAGGAGGGTCTCTTCATCCCGATCATGAAGTTGCATTCGAAAGGAGAACCCGTCGAAGCCGTTTATCGGCTGATCGCGGCCAACGTGCGGACCCCCGATGAAGTGATTGGCGATATTCATGCACAGATCACCGCGAACGAAGTCGGAGCAAAGCAGCTCAAGTCTTTCCTCGAAGAGTTCGATCTTGCGGATATCGAAGGGGTGGCAGACGCCATCGTCGCGCGCACCGAAAGGGCGATGAGAGCCGCCATTACGGCTCTGCCCAACGGATCGCATCCGTTCAAGATCACCATTGACGGGTTCGAAAAGCCGATCGAGATTCAGGCCAAGGTCACTATCAAGGACGATGAGGTCATCGTCGACTATGAAGGGTCTTCCTCAACGGTTGATCTCGGTATCAACGTCGGTTTCAATTATACCGTTGCTTACACCACCTATGGCGTGAAGTGCGCAATTGCGCCAGACGTGCCCAATAACGCCGGTTCGTTCACGCCGATACGCACGATCGCCGCCGTCGGGTCAATCCTCAACGCTCAGCATCCTGCTGCCGTCGCTGGCCGTCATACGGTCGGTCACTTCCTCCCTTCAGCCATCATGGGCGCGTTGTCAGGTATCCTGCCGGATAAGGTGATGGCACCCGGCGCCGACAGTCTCTGGAATACGCATATCAGCGGCTTCGATAAGCGCGACAATCAGTTCTTCTCGTACACTTGGTTCTCTACCGGCGGAACTGGCGCCCTCAAGGGACTCGATGGCCTCTCGGCCACCTCCTATCCAAGCGGTGTCGCCGGTGTGCCCGTGGAAATCATCGAAGCTTTGACGCCTCTGGTCGTACGGCAAAGAGCGCTTCGACCTGACTCCGGCGGAGCCGGCGAACATCGTGGTGGCTTGGGCCAGACAATGGAAGTCGAGGTTCTGACCGAGAAGCCCTATCTCTTCTCAGGCATGTACGATCGATGTCACTATCCAGCACCAGGTTTGTACGATGGCAAATCCGGCGCGACCGGTTCGATCGCCAGTTCGAATGGCGAGGAGGTCCGCCCCAAGCTGAGCCGCATGTTGCCGCCAGATACGGTTTTAACGCTCTCGCTACCCGGCGGCGGCGGATTCGGTGACGTTAAACGTCGGGACCGGGAGGCGATCCTCAACGACGTGCTGGACGGTTACGTAACGCCGGAGGCGGCGAAACGTGACTACGGCTTTGAATACACTCCTCCTCACAAGTAGCAACGGAGCGCTTGATGCCGATCCAATCCCGCTTTGTCCTGATTGCTTCAATGGACGTCGATCCTGCGCACGAAGATCTCTTCAACGAGGTGTACGATGGGGAACATGTCCCGCATCTCCTGAAAGTGCCAGGGGTTCACAGCGTTACGCGCGTCAAAGGAGTTCCCTTCGCGTTCGCCATTGCCAACGGCATCAAGGATATGCCGGCGCCCAAGCCGATCTATACGGCCATTTATGAGATTGACCATCCGGACGTCTTGAAGAGCGCCGAATGGGCAAAGGCAGTCGAGGCGGGCAGATGGGCAAGCGAAGTGAGGCCGCATACCCGCAATAGGCACCACGCTGTCTATCAGAGGCAATCCACTAGCCCATAGAGCACAATCACCAATCAAACGTCGTGACGCTTGCCGGGGCGCCAACGACGGGCAGATCAAATGATAACGCGCAGGAGATAGGGATGACGACAAGCGCAGAGACGACATTGACGCCGCAGCTCGACACTGTCGGCCCAAGCACGGCAGGAAAGATGACGCGGCTTGCACTCGCCAGCATGGTGGGTACCTCGCTGGAATGGTACGAGTTCGTAATCTACAATTCCATGGCAGCTCTGATCTTCAATAAGCTCTTTTTCCCGTCATTTGATCCGATTGTCGGTACAATTCTTGCGTTTTCGACTTATGCCGTAGGTTACATCTCGCGTCCCATCGGCGGAATTATCTTCGGTCGCCTCGGAGATAAGGTCGGGCGTCGTGCCGTCCTCGTCTATACGCTCGCTTTGATGGGCATTTCTACCCTGGCGATGGGCTTGCTGCCTACGTACGGGAGCATCGGAATCGCCGCGCCCCTGCTGCTCGTTAGTCTCAGGACCATTCAGGGCATCGCGCTCGGTGGCGAGTGGGCTGGCGCCATCCTTCTTTCCGTGGAGCATGGCAAGCCACAAAATCGCGGGCTCAATGCGTCGTGGACGCAAGTCGGCCCCTCTGCCGGTACTCTTCTCGCCGCAGGGGCCATCGCCGTCACGACGACGCTGCTGAATGAGGCCGATTTCCTGTCCTGGGGCTGGCGCCTTCCGTTTCTGGCCAGCACCGTGCTGGTGTTCTTCGGATTCTGGATCCGCTGGAGCGTTGAGGAAACACCCCACTTCCATCAGCTGCAGGCCGGCCATGCGACGACCAAGGCGCCGGTTGCCGAGGTCCTGAGGGACCATTGGCGCAACCTGTTAGTGGCCGGTAGCGTTCGAATCGGTTCGGACGTGGTGTATGGACTGCTTGCCGTATTCACCTTGACGTATGTCACTCAGAAGCTGGGTTTGAGCCGCACATTGGCCCTGACCGCTGTTCTGATCGGCGCCGGCGTGCATGCCATATCCGTTCCCCTGCTTGCGGCGCTCTCTGACCGGATTGGTCGACGCACTGTCTATGGGCTCGGTGCTCTGGCATCTATCATCGGCAGCTTCCTCCTGTTCGGCTTGTTCGATACAAAATCACCAGCCATCATCATTGCCGCAGTTTCAGTCGGCATGGTGTTTCAAGCCGCGATGTTTGGTCCGCAAGGTGCTTTCGTCACTGAGCAGTTTCCAACACGTGTGCGATACACGGGGTCCTCGCTCGCCTACACCTTCGCAGGTGTCCTCGGTGGCGGTTTTGCCCCGCTGATCTTCGCCACCTTGTTGAGAGAGTATCCCGACACGTATGCGATTCCAGCCTACGTGACCGGAGCCCTCGTCATCACGCTCATTGCTTTGTTGGCAGCAACGGAAAAAGCCGGCCGCGAGATCGATTAGCCACCTTGTGCGATTTGGCGCCGCACATTTGCGATGCGGCGCCAGATCGCCGGATTGACCGGATGTGAACCATGAACGTCAAAACCGCGCTTGCCAGCGTGCCAAAGCCGCCTTCCGCTCTCATTGAAGCCTTCAAAGATGCCCCCACTTCGGTCATCTCGGACAATCTCGACCGATTGGCGGGTGCTGTTGGCTTGAGGCCATTCCATCGTTCCGGACGGTTGGTCGGAACGGCTTTCACCGTGCGGACGCGTCCTGGAGACAACCTCGCAATTCACAAGGCGCTTGAACTGGTCGGCCCCGGGGATGTCATCGTCGTGGACGGAGGCGGCGACGAGACGCGGGCACTGGTGGGTGAGATCATGAAGAATATCGCAGAAGAGAGGGGAGCTGCCGGCTATGTAATCGACGGCGCCATCCGAGACGTCGCGGCCTTCAGCGGTTCGGATTTCCCCTGCTTTGCCCGCGCAGTGACCCACCGCGGCCCCTATAAAAGTGGCCCAGGCTGCATCAACGTGCCAGTGTCGATCGGTGGGTCACCGATCGCCCCTGGCGACATCGTCGTTGGCGATGAGGATGGCGTTGTATCCTTTCCGGCCGCGATGGCAGATTCCCTGATTGAGGCTGTTCGTGCCCAGATCGCGCGCGAAGAGGAGACCATGAAGGCTATTCGCGAGGGGCGTTACGAGGGCTCTTACGGACGGTAGTAACCAGAACCAGAGGACGACATGACTGACCAGAAAAAGGAATTTCACAATCTTGATACACCGGATGACGGCTTGCTTCGCGAGCTGGCGCCCGGACTCACCACGCGCATCTTTTCGGGCGAACACGCGATGCTCTCGGTGGTGAGCTTCGCACCGCACGCCGAAGGCGTGCTCCATCATCATCCTGAGGAACAATGGGGCGTGCTGCTGGACGGCACTGCCATTAGGATTCAGGGAGGGGAGGAGATCCCTGTGCGCAAGGGCGACTTCTGGCGTACGCCCGGCAACGTCCCTCACACCATGCGAGCTGGTCCCGAGGGCGCCCGTGTGCTCGACATCTTCAGCCCACCCCGGCCCGAATATAAGAAGCCGGGATCCGGGTTCGGACAGACTTAGCCAGTGGCCTGGCTCTTGCTGCAAAGCGAGAGCCAGCTTTGCCCGTTAACGCTTCAAAGGGAAAGCCGTGCCGGAAAACCGTGAACTGGCCTTGGTTCGGTTGCCGTCACAAGTTGATGGCGTCGAATTGAACCTGTCAGCGATTCATCGCGCCGGAAAAGCGGCGCCAATCGTCTTCCTGCACGGCTTCGGATCTACCAAAGAAGACTACGCTGACATCGTGCGCCACGAAGCTCTCGCGGCGCATCCGTTTCTCGCCTATGACGCACCGGGTTGCGGAGAGACGTATTGCGCGGATCTATCAGACATTTCAATTCCGTTCTTGTTAAAGACTGCGCAGCGCGTAATCGAGCATTTTAAGCTCGACCGATTTCATCTCGTTGGCCACTCCATGGGTGGTCTGACGGCACTTCTGCTCGCGCACAAGTATCCCCAACACGTACTCAGCTTCGTCAATATCGAGGGAAACATTGCGCCCGAGGACTGCTTCCTCAGCAGGCAGATCTTGCAATTTCCGGAGCAGAACGTGGAGCGGTTCTTCGCCGATTTTATCGACCGAACCCGGCATATGCCAGCCTATGCCAGCGCGCTCTACGCTTCCAGTCTTCATCACAAAGTGAGGGCGGCTGCGGTACCTGGAATATTCCGCTCGATGGTCGATCTGTCGGACAGTGGAAAGTTGATGCAAAAGTTTATCGGCCTTCGCTGCCCGAAGATGTTCATGTACGGCGAACAGAATGCGACGTTATCCTATCTCGGCCTGCTTCGCACAAATGGCGTACGCCTTACCGAGATTCCGGCGTGCGGCCATTTCCCGATGTATTCCAATCCGATCGCCATGTGGACGCAAATTGCAGCGTTCCTGGCTGACGTTTAGAGGTCCCGGCGATCGCTAAAGCGCTCACCGAGGCTGTGCGCAATGAGGCCTTCGGCGGCTGAACGCGGGGTTGCTATTCGAGTGGATTCATCAGCAAGATCGTAATGAGCAAAGGAAGCGTCACTGCCGACAAAAGCGTGCCTAAAGCAACCGCAGCAGACGTTGAGTTCGCCAGCAATTTGTACTGCGTGGCGAACAGGTACGCATTGGCCCCTGCCGGCATGGCCGCAAATAGAACGATGACGTCGCCAACCAAGGGCGGCAGATGTAGAACGGGAAAGGCCAGCGTCCAGGCAACAAGGGGCATGATGATGAGCTTCAGAAAGCACATGACCGCGAGGCTCAGTGCTTCTCCGCGGAGTTCGAATCGCATAAGGCCGACCCCCAGCGCGATCAGAGCTGCCGGAGACCCGGCTTGAGCGAGTTGCTCGCAAGTCCGATCTACCAGCGAATTCAGTCCTGCCCCGGTCATTCGCCAAAAGAAGCCAGCTGCAATCGCGATTATGATCGGATTGCGCAAAAGATCTAACAGGAGGCGAAGCACAAGTGCCCAAATCGAGGCGCCATCTTTCCGCTCGATCCAGGCGATCTGAAGTGTTCCGCTGAGCCATAACAACGGTGTGTTAATGGCAAGGATCAGCGCCATTGGCCCCGCCGCCTTCGGACCGAACGCCGTGAGCGCGAGCGGAATACCGAGCATCGCTATGTTGCCGTACACAGCGCTCGTGGCTGCGACAACGCCGGCCGCGGGCGTCACGCGAAGCAGGCGTGCCGACAGAGCTAGAGCGGCGATCCAGGTGAGGGCGACAGCGCCATAGT
The DNA here is from genome assembly GCF_004114915.1 of Bradyrhizobium guangxiense. Lineage (NCBI taxonomy): Bacteria > Pseudomonadati > Pseudomonadota > Alphaproteobacteria > Hyphomicrobiales > Nitrobacteraceae > Bradyrhizobium > Bradyrhizobium guangxiense. The sequence continues at coordinate 936,540 of NZ_CP022220.1, forward strand.
AGGCGCCCCATGCCAGCAAAGGATTCATAGCAGGAAATTGCGAGATGACGATGGTCCGGAAGAGAAGCGCTGGTATTGCAATCGAGAATGCGAACTCGGAAATGCCCTTCTGCGCACCTTCTGAAACCAGTCCGCTAACAGCTGCGGCGTAGCCCACAGCAATGAGCCCAAAGGTCGGAGCAACGATCGCAAGTACATTCATATCGGGGTTGACGAGCAGACTGATTGTGATGCCGACGATTAGTCCAGACCGGCGCCGCGGTCCACCCGAAATTCAATAGGCAGTCTGTTTGAATTTCGATGAAGCGCAGCGAGCGAAAAAGCGGTGAGGTGCACCTCGCTCTCGACCGCCTGGCACGCGGCTTCGTTCCAGCAGCAGACTAACTTCGATGTCGAGGCGCATGCGCATCAGCTCGCGCTAAGGCCAGTCGTGGCATCCTGGTGAACTTGGCGCGAGGATGCGCGCGCATCAGCCGCCTGATTGCGAATGGCCAATGTCTTCTCCTTGTAAACGATACGGTCAAGATTTGATTAAGAGTCTAAAAGGGGCAGATCCGATTTAGCAGGCCGATCAAAGTGGATCGCTCCGTTTCATTAAGGGGAGCAAGCATTCGGCGGTTATAGGGCGCCGTGAGCCGGACGGCGTCCCTCATCAATTTCTCGCCTTTCGACGTCAATGTGATCTCAATCGCACGCCGGTCGATTTTGGACCGGCTTCGCTTCACCAGACCCGCGTCCTCGAGCTGGTGCAGAATTTTTGTCAAATTCGGGAGTTGAAGCCGCAACAGTGCTGCGATGCTACTCGGAACGACCCCCGGGTTGTCCCGCACCAGCATGAGGATTGCGTAGGTCGCAGGCGTCAGTCCGAGCTCGGCGAAGGTCTCATAGAAGCCGTCGAAGAACTTCAACTGGATCAATCGGATCACGAAGCCCGGGACGTTGCGAAGTGCGGCCAAATCGAGCTGCTTCTCTGCCGCCGTTGTTGCTATTGTCATTAGCTCCCCTGGGTCATCCACGTTCGCATCTATCATGACGCATGCCGAATTGACATCGCCCAATATACTTATAAAATATAAGTATTATGCGGCTGAGACCGCAACGGTAGCCGGGAGGAGTATCCATGAGGGTGACAAGCCTATTGGCGACGTGCGTCTCCTTGCTTGCGCTGATTTGCGGATCGGCCGATGCGCAGGAAACGGTGAAGCTCGGCGTTCTCAATGACCAGTCCGGAGCATTTGCAAGCTATCAGGGCATTGGGTCCGTCATCGCGGCTCAATTGGCTGTCGAGGATTATGGCGGAAAGGCTGGCGGCAGGCAGGTCGAAGTCGTCAGTGCGGATCACCAGAACAAGTCGGACACCGGCGTCAACATCGCGCGTCGCTGGTATGAGAATGAGGGCGTCGATGCAATCTTCGACGTCCCCAACTCGGCGATTGCGCTGGCAGTCGCGGGGATGAGCGCCGAAAAGAACAAGGTGTTCGTCGGCTCTGGCGCCGGTACGGCATTGTTGACTGGAGAAAAGTGTACGCCGAATACGGTGCACTGGACTTACGACACCTATGCTTATGGCCGCGGGCTCGGCAAGACCATCGTCGAGCAGGGCGGCAAAAAGTGGTTCTTCATCACGGCCGATTATGCCTTCGGCCACGATCTGGAGAAGCAGGCGTCCGAATCGGTCAAGGCATCCGGGGGACAGGTCCTCGGAGCCGTCCGTCATCCCCTCGGGACGGCCGACTTCGCCTCGTTCCTGCTGCAGGCGCAGGCTTCCGGCGCCGACATCATCGGTATCGCCAACGCCGGCGACGATACGATCACTTCGATGAAGCAGGCCGCCGAGTTCGGCCTGACCAAAGATCACAAACTGGTCGGTCTGATTCTGGGCATGAACGGCATTCCGTCTCTCGGGCTGCAATTCGCCCAAGGCGCCCAAATCATGAATCCGTTCTACTGGGACCTCAACGAGGCCACCCGGTCCTTCGCCAAGCGCTTCTCGGAGCGCATCCCATCCAAGGCCTATCCCAACGACATGCAAGCCGGCGTCTACGCTGGCGTCATTCACTACCTGAAGGCCGTCGACAAGGTCGGTGGCGCGAAAGACGGTAGGGCGGTCGTTGCCGCCATGAAGGAGCTTCCGACCGACGATTCCTTGTTCGGCAAAGGTTTCATCCGCAAGGACGGACGTAAGATCCATCCGCTCTATCTCCTCCAGGTCAAATCGCCCGACCAGTCGAAATCCAAGTGGGACCTCCTGAAGGTTGTCGGGATCATCAAGGGCGAAGATGCCTTCAGACCCGAGAACGAGGGCAATTGTCCTCTCAGCAAACAATAAGTCGAGGGGCCGCCATGAGCCAGTTTGCTTCTACTCGGATCGATCCGTTCGCTGATGAGGTGCTGAGGGATCCGTATCCGGCGTACCAGACCTTTCGCGAACTGGGACCGGTGTTCAGGATCGAGCCGTACGACATCTGGGCCATGGCGCGGTATGAGCAGGTTGATTCCACGCTCAAGGATTGGCAGACCTTCATCAGCGGAGAGGGCGTCGGCCTAAAGGGTATGAACCCAGCGCTGCCCCGGCCGATGACGCTACAGATCGACCCGCCCGATCACGAGAAGGGACGCCGAATCCTCGCCCGGACCATGTCACCGGGCGTAGCGAAGAACCTGCGCGACACCTTTCAGAAGGAGGCCGAGAGGAAAATCGGCGAGCTCGTCGAGCGGGGGACCTTCGACGCGATGACAGATCTGGCCATAGCTTATCCCCTAAAGGTGTTCCCCGACGCCATTGGCGTCTCAGAGGAGGGACGCGAGAACCTGCTTGCCTGGAGCACGTTCGTCTTCAACAGCTTCGGACCGGATAATCACATTCTCGCCAGATCTCGTGATCCAGGGCTGACCGCGCAGAAATGGATCATGGACCGTTGCGCACGCAGCGCGCTCAGACCCGATGGCATTGGAACGATGATCTACGAAGCTGCTGATGCAGGTGAGATTACTGAACACGAGGCCACGCATTTGGTCCGGCCATTCCTAACTGCGGGTGTCGACACGACGATCAATGGACTGGGGAATACCTTGCTTGCACTCGCAAGCCATCCAATGCAATTCGCCAAACTACACGAGCGCCCGGCACTCGCCCGCAATGCGTTTGAGGAAGGGCTACGCTATGATTCACCTGTGCAGACCTTCTTCCGCACCACCTCGCGTGAAGTGGAAATGGCGGGCGATATCATACCAGCGAGGACCAAAGTGCTGGTCTTCATGGCATCCGCCAACCGTGATCCGGCTCGTTGGCAAGAGCCCGAGCGCTTCGATGTGGAGCGACCTGTAACAGGACATGTGGGCTTCGGCTCCGGCATTCATGCTTGTGTGGGCCAGATGATCGCACGCTTGGAGGGTGAGTTGGTTCTAACGGAACTTGCGAAGCGGGTAAAATCAATTGAACTCATTGCCGAACCCGAGCGCATGCTAAATAACACCCTTCGGGGGCTCAAAAGTATGCCAGTCCGCGTGACTGCTGCCTGAGCGACCAATGGTGGCACTGTCCGATCTTGAGACCACCATCATCGACAGAGCAATTCCCATGCTACCAACTAGGGTCGGCCGCGAGGCGGGCAAGCCGCAGTTGGTTTGCTGCCCTGTTCAACAGCGTAGCCTCTCAGGCCTTGAAACGTCGCAAGACTACCGTTTTCAGGAGGCGCCAAGTCAAGGACAGACAATCGGCAGAATTTCAGCGTTGGTGCCAAACGACAATGAGCGAGACGATCACGCACTTGTCCCGAATTGGGCTCGCGATGCATGCGGCCTGAGCAATACAAAGGCGCAGTGTCAGGTCAAAAAAGACGAGAGGGAGCTCCGCCAAAAGACCGGTTGTCTGCCCCCTCCCTGACTTGGCCGCCACAAGAGTGTAGGGAGGTCCTTTCAGGCATTCGGGCTTTCTAGAATAGCGTGAAAAGCTTCAAAGCCATGATCGGAGTAGGCAAGGCGTTTTGTTGCCTGAGGGCTGTTTTGTTCTCCTGATCTCCTCGTTGAGTCTCTCCTGCCAGCATGTAGACTAGCTTTGCCCCCAATGGCTACATCAGTAGCGGCCCGCCGCGGTGTTGGCGCGAACGGCTCGAAGTGTTAAGGTGCATCAAGACCTCAGCGGGTGGCTTCCGCTTTAAAATAGCCGAGGGGTTCTCGAACCTTGGGCAGCTCCAGATTAGGCAACAGCTTTCAGCTCCTCAATGACGCGGATCAGCTGCGCCGCAGGCTGGGGGTAAGCGATGAAGTAGCCTTGGGCTTGCGTGCAGCGTTGGTCACCAAGAATCCTAAGCTGCTCAGCTGTCTCAACCCCCTCAGCGACAATGGTCATGTCCAAGGCTTGCCCCAACTCGGAAATTGCCCTGACAATCGCCGCCGCGCTCGTCTCGCGGCTGAGATCCTGCACAAAGGATCGGTCGATCTTGATCTTGTCCAATGGGAAGCTCCGCAGATAGCTCAATGCGGAGTAGCCTGTGCCGAAGTCATCTATGGCGATGTGAACTCCTAGCACCCGCAACCTATTGAGAATGTCGCGCGTGATCTCTTCGTCGTGCAGCAGAATGCTCTCGGTAATCTCCAGTTCGAGACGAGACCCATGCAAGCCCGCAGCAGCCAGGGCGCGGGTCACGGACAGTTCCAAGGCTCCGCGCCTGAATTGAACAGACGACAGATTGACCGCAACTCTTACGTCTTGCGGCCATGATGCGGCATCGCGGCAGGCCTGCTGAAGCACCCAATCACCAATCGGAACGATGAGCCCTGTCTCTTCGGCGAGGGGAATAAAGGTCGTAGGGGGTATCGTCCCTTTTTGCGGATGATGCCAGCGTAAGAGCGCTTCGAACGTGACAATCTGCTTGGATTCGATATTCACGATGGGCTGATAAAACAGTTCGAACTCAGATCGTTGCAAAGCCTGGCGAAGGTCTACCTCGAGCTGCAGGCGCTCTTGCAAACGGACGTTCATTTCGTTCTGGAATATTCGATAGGTGCCGCGTCCATCGGACTTTGCCTGATAGAGCGCCACATCGGCATTCTTAATCACTTCGTCTGTTCCGTTTTCGGAGCATGCCGTGATATTTATGCCAATGCTCGTGCCAATCATCACCCGGTGTTCATCGAGGAAGTAGGGTTCGCCAATGGATGCGAGGATTCTCTCAGCGAGGCTGCTGGCGTCCTCAGGATCGGCGGCATCAACCCGCAGAATCGCGAACTCGTCCCCGCCAAGCCGAGCGACGAGGTCTGTCGTCTTGGCGCAAGATTTCAATCGCTGCGCCACCTCAAGCAGCAGGGCATCGCCAACGCCATGTCCAAGCGTATCATTGACGCTTTTGAAGCCATCAAGGTCCAGACACAAAATCGCAATGCGCTTGTGCCGCCCTCGTGTTCCAACCGCGCGCTCCACAAGCTCGTGAAAGCTGCGCCGGTTGGCCAGTCTTGTGAGGGGATCGTGGGCCGCCAGAAATGCAATTTGCGCCTCGTGCAGCTTGCGCTCGGTCACATTCCGGCAGGTGCCTCGATAACCCTGGAATTTACCCCTCGCAAATGTCGGATTGCCGTTGATCTCCAGCCAAAGCTCGTCCCCCGCACGTCCGTCCAAGCAGATTTCGAACCCCCGAAATGGCTTTCGATTGGAAAGAGCCTGCAGATATTCGATCCAGGATTTGCTCGCGAGCGGATTGATCCCCAAGGCCTCCGCCAACTTGATTCCAATTTGGCCGGCCGGCAGCCCGAGGTCTTCCTTGCCGCTTGTAATCGTCAGCTGGTCATCGGTTTCCCAGACGACCTCCGAAGAGGTATCAAGGAAATCGCTCAGGCGTTTGAGCTCGCGCCTCAAACGGTCATTGTCCAATCTAAGCTGCTCGAGCGGGCCGGCTTCGCCAGAGCGACATGATTCTAGCGGGCTAGGCTTTGCTGCAGTCAACCAACAGCGGACATCGTTCATGCAGCTTGCAAGCGCCGCCGCGATAAAGTTGACCGGAAATGCCATTTGCACTGCCCCCAAACAGCGAGGCCGCGATAGTAAGTGGGGGAAGCTGCGAAAAGGTTGCCGGCCTTTGGGGAATTGCGGCGGGGGTAATTGCGGGTTCACGGACCTGCCGAACCACTATGGACAGCGCAAGCCTCGCGAAGTTGATTTATCTTGCAGATATTGCTAACCTGCTTTGCATTTTGGAAAGAATGTTGCATGCGCGACCTGCAAACAGTGCTGATCATCGCGCGGAGCGGCCCTGAATGGGCTGCCATCGCAGACACCTTGTCAGACCAATACGACTACCGCGTTCTTTCCGCCGATTCGGTCGAAAATGCGAGGGCATCCCTGGCCGACGCCCAAGTAGACATTGCTCTCGTCGAGTATGGCGAAGGCAAAGGTCTGAAGTTCCTCGTTGATCTACGAGTATCTCATCCTGACGTGATCCGCATCCTGGCGCTCGAGGCCAAGACCGAGATCGGCCAACGGGAAATGGCGCCCGCCGGCATCTATCAGCTCATCCGTAAGCCGCTGGACGCCAACCAGATTGGACTTATGGTGGAGCGTGGCCTTGAGGCCCGTGAACTTGCCCGTCGACATCGCCTTCTTACACGAGAGTTCAAATTTCCAGCGAATGCCACAGGCATTCACGCAAGGCCCATTCTGCCGATGCAGCCGGAGAGCCGCCGTTTCGAAAAGCTCGTCTACGTCAGTGAAAAACTACACAACCTCAGCGAGCTCGCGCGAAAAGCAGCCAAAACGGAGCTGCCTATCTTGATTCAGGGGGCAACGGGGACGGGCAAAGAGCTTCTCGCTCGCGCCATTCATTACAACTCTGGCCGCCGCGACAGCCCGTTGCTGGTCCAAAACTGCGGGGGGATGTCCGATGAGCTCTTACAATCCGAGCTCTTTGGGCACAAGCGCGGCGCTTTTACGGGCGCTGTCTCAGACCGGCTGGGCCTTTTTCGCGCCGCGGACCGGGGAACGGTATTCCTCGATGAAATATCCGAGGTGTCTTCATCTTTTCAGGTGAGCCTGCTTCGTTTCCTGCAGGAGGGAGAGGTCAAGCCGCTCGGCTCCGACAAGATCGTCACCAGCAATGTCCGCATTATCGCTGCCTCCAACCGTCCTCTCCGCGCGTTGGTCGCCGCGGGCAAATTCCGACAGGATCTCTATTTCCGCCTGCGGGGATTCGAGCTGGAAGTTCCCTCGCTGAGTGATCGCCGAGAGGATATCCCGGTGCTAGCGGAGTTCTTTGCCGCCAAGCACAGCGAGGCGATGGGGCGCAAGATCCTTGGAATTTCTGCAGCCGTTCTCGAAAAGCTCTCCGCTTACGACTTTCCGGGAAACGTTCGAGAACTTGAGAACGAAATCCGCCGCATGGTGTCACTGACGGAGGAGGGGGAGTACGTCACCACCACGCACATGTCGCCCGCTATATTGGCGGCCCCGCCGCGCTCCCGCTTCAAGTCAGCCGGCGGGTACGAGCTGCGGGGCACCACCTTGAAAGAAAAGGTCGAATGCCTCGAAAAGCAAGTTGTCGCCGAAGTGCTGTCGCGGCATCGGTGGAATCAAAGCAAGGCTGCGAACGAACTTGGACTCTCGCGCGTTGGACTTTCCAACAAGATCAAGCGCTATAGCCTCGATGAGGCAGAGTGAGACAGCCGATGGTACGCAACGAAGATCAGTTTAAGAGGGATCCCTCACCCAACCTGGTGCGCTTCCCCCAGTCGCGAGTTTCGCCTGCTCGCAGGACGCCAGCAAAGGATCTCGGGCTGAGCCTGCTTTCCAGAAGGCTCGGTCTGCCGGAGCGCCAATTGACTGGACATTGGTGCAGCCGCTGCGAGGGCATCTGGTACGGTTATCTGCTCGAGGTCGATTGTCCTGCATGTGGCAATCGTCACGGCTGAGTACCGCTGCTCGTCTTCAAAAAATCAGCACCGAACGAGCGATACTTCAGCCTGCCTCAGGGAAGGAGCTTTGGGCACCGTCACCCCGTAACAAGGACTAATGCCAACCCTTGCAATATTTGATGCGCTGCAACGATCATTGCTTACATTGACAAGCTGGTATGCATAGCAAACTTAGTATGCGCGGCGTCACACACCGTAGATCGCCCTGCGAAGTCAGCTGACGCTTAGAATCCTTGAGCTTTTTGAAAATTGCAAGGTACGAGCCGCTCGGCATGGTCCTTGCTACCTCCTTCCGACAAAGATGCCATGCCAGCGCGTCTGATTTGGTGGAGGAAATAGATGACTAATCTTCTTTGGCTCCAGGGGGGAGCGTGCTCCGGCAACACGATGTCGTTTCTCAATGCCGAGGAGCCAAGCGCCTGTGATCTCGTCACAGATTTCGGCATCAACGTCCTATGGCACCCATCGCTCGGCCTTGAGCTCGGCGAGAATCTGAAGAAGCTTCTCAACGCGCTGACATCAGGACAGATGCCGCTCGATATTTTCGTGTTCGAGGGCACGGTGGTCAACGCGCCGAATGGCACTGGCGAATGGAATCGCTTTGCGGGCCGCCCGATGAAAGATTGGGTCACCGATCTTGCCAAGGTCGCCGGCTATACTGTCGCGATTGGCGACTGTGCAACATATGGCGGTATTCCCGCGACTGCTCCCAATCCGTCAGAAAGCCAAGGACTACAATTTCTCAAACGTCAGCAAGGTGGCTATCTCGGCACAAGCTACCGATCAAAGGCAGGCTTGCCCGTCATCAACATACCGGGATGCCCAGCCCATCCGGATTGGATCACGCAAATTGTCGTCGCGGTGGCGACCGGCAGAGGTGCTGAACTCTCGCTCGACGAGTTTCAACGCCCAAAGACGTTTTTCACGAGCTTCACCCAGACCGGCTGTACGCGGAACATGCATTTTGCCTATAAGGTCTCAGCCACGGAATATGGCCAGCGAAAGGGGTGCCTGTTCTACGATCTCGGCTGCCGTGGACCGATGACGCATTCACCCTGCAACCGCATTCTCTGGAATCGGCAATCGTCGAAGACCCGAGCAGGCATGCCGTGCATGGGCTGTACCGAGCCGGAATTTCCGTTCTTTGAGCTGGCCCCCGGGACGGTATTCAAGACCCAGACTCTGATGGGCGTGCCCAAGGATCTGCCGTCCGGCGTTGACAAAGCCGGTTACGTCAAGCTGACCGCGGCCGCGAAAGCCGCCTCACCAGCATGGGCCGAGGAAGACATCTTCGTCGTCTGACGAGTGTCCTGCTCACAGACCTGTCGCTCAACCATCAGTCATCAGGAACCGATTCACATGCCAAGCGCAGTGCAAACTCTGGACATTTCGCCGGTCGGCCGGGTCGAAGGCGATCTCGACGTGCGTGTCAACATCCAGGATGGGGTCGTGGTCGACGCCTGGACCCAAGCGGAGCTGTTTCGCGGTTTCGAAATCATTCTGCGTGACAAGGATCCCCAAGCCGGCCTCGTTGTCACACCGCGCGCCTGCGGCATTTGCGGCGCCTCGCATCTGACCTGCGCCGCATGGGCGCTCGATACGGCCTGGCAGACCGAGGTGCCACGCAACGCCATCCTGGCCCGAAATCTCGGCCAGCTCGTCGAGAGTCTGCAGAGCCTTCCGCGCCATCACTACGGGCTCTTCATGATCGACTACACTCACAAGAATTATTCGAGCTCGAAATATTATAAAGAGGCGGTGAGGCGCTACGCTCCCTTCACCGGCGCAAATTACGAAATCGGCGTGACGATTTCTGGCAAGCCCGTCGAAATCTATGCTCTGCTGGGCGGGCAATGGCCCCACTCGAGCTACATGGTACCGGGCGGGGTGATGTGTGCCCCGACGCTCACCGACGTGACGCGCGCCTGGTCGATCCTCGAGTATTTCCGCCGCGAATGGATGGAAAAGATATGGCTAGGCTGCTCGCTCGAGCGGTACGAACAAATCAAAAGCTATGACGATTTCATGGCCTGGCTTGATGAAACGCCGCACCACGCCAATTCTGATCTGGGCATGTTCTGGCGGATGAGCATCGATTGCGGCATGGACAAGTATGGTCAAGGTCACGGCCGCTTCGTGTCCTGGGGATACCTTCCCCACGAGGACAAGTATCAGAAACCGACGATCGAAGGCCGCAACGCCGCGGTCATCATGAAGAGCGGCGTCTACGATGGCCGTAGCGATACGTTCAAGCTCATGGACCAGAACTTTACGCGCGAAGACACAGCCCATGCTTGGTACGATGAGCCGGGTGGGCTGCATCCGTTTGACCGCAAGACTGTACCGACCCAGAAGAACGCCGTCGACATGGGTGGAAAGTATTCCTGGGCCACCGCCGTGTGTCACGATGAAAGCGGCCGGCTCGAAGCTGGGCCGCTATCGCGGCAGCTGATCGCAGGCGGCAAGCACGGCGAGAGCTGGCAACATTACGATCCGCTGGTCCTTGATATGTACAAGAAGCTGGGGGGCGCCAGCGTCATGCTCAGGCACTTCGCCCGCATGCACGAAGGTGTCAAGTTATACCGGCAAGCTGAACACGCGCTTCGTGAGTTTCGGCTGAACGACCCGTGGTATATCAAGCCCAACGAGCGCGACGGGCGCGGCTGGGGCGCCACAGAGGCAATCCGAGGAGCGCTGTGCCATTGGATCGACGTCAAGGACGGCAAGATCAAGAACTACCAGATCATTGCGCCGACTACCTGGAATGTTGGACCGCGGGCGGCGGACGGCACCCGAGGACCGATGGAGCAGGCCTTGATCGGCTCGCCTATCAAGGATCCGAGCGATCCCGTTGAAGTCGGCCATGTCTGCCGCTCCTATGATTCGTGCTTGGTTTGCACGGTCCACGCGCACGACGCAAAGACAGGAGAGGAACTGGCGCGCTTTAGAACAGCCTGACCGCAAACTCGCTCGAGTCACTGGATTGCATCAACAGGCTTCGTTTGGTCATTCTCGCAGGCCGAGCGAACCACGGTGGATCACTACGTCAAAAGGCGCGTCGCACAATGGCGTCCGAAAACGGGGCTACCCTGAAAGCCATCGCCGATATGCTTGCGGATGGGCTCGAAACGCAAGTCGAGCCCTTTCCCGAGACGGACAAGGAATTTGCGGAAATTTTGCTGCAGCTGCGTCAGCTCGATACGAAGGACCTCAAGGCCAAACTCGTGATCTCGGGGTTCCTCGACCATCCTTACGGACCTGACAGGCAACGCTGCCTGGAATGCATGTACTATCTCGTGCACCGCAAATGGTGCGATCTGCCAGAGCTGTCTGTGCCTGTCGAGCCGGACTGGTGGTGCCGGCTATGGCGCATCTAGCTTCTCACCCGAGGCGCTCGTCATGGCCTCCGCCAGCGATGAAAGCTTACGTTCCCGCATCATCGGTCTCCTGACCTCTGGTCTTGCCACGGACGTGTATCCGCGCGCAGACAGCCATGAGCAAGTTCAGCGGCTTGTCTGCGACCTTCGCCTTGCAGGCGATGATCTGGAGGCTAAGCTCAAGCTCGCGGGGTTTACCTCATATCCGATTGAGCACGCCGGCATTACGCAGCTTTGCGAAACTTGCATGTACTACAAGGTGCACCAGCGCTTCTGCGAGCTGCCGGAACTGAATGTGCCGGTCGAACCCGATTGGTCCTGTAAGCTCTGGCGCATCTGATGCGCCTCATGGAAAGGGCACGCCGTGATTGCCGTGGTTGCTTGTGGAAATCCAAATCGTTCCGACGACGGCGCCGGTCTTGCTGTTCTCGGGCAGCTCAAAGATCGGGGGTTCGGACAGAATGCTGACATTCGTCTGCTCGACGCTGGCACCGACGGGATGGCGGCGATGTTCGCTGCGCGGGGCTGCCGAACGCTGATTATCGTCGATGCCTGCAGATCCGGCTCCGAGCCGGGCGCAATCTTCGAGGTCCCAGGACACGAATTGACCAAACCTTATGGAGGTGGACTTAATCTGCACGACTTTCGCTGGGAGCACGCACTTTTCGCCGGAAAGGCGATATTTCGCGATGCGTTTCCCGACGATGTCATCGTATTTCTGATCGAGGCAGAGCAACTCGATCTTGGTCTGTCGCTATCTTGTCGTGTATCGCAGGCGGTCATGAAGGTCGCCGCTAGGATCGAAGAGTTGCTGCGAACGCCCCAGGAGGCCGTGCCGGTGGGCTGATGCCAAATCTTGCGGTCACCATCAAAGACGGCTCGCTCTACTTTTCTGCCGCGCTCTGCAGACGCTTCTTCGATGGCCTTCAATGCGTCATCCTGCTCCGACGAGACAACGATCTTTGCATCCTGCCAGTCCGTCACCAGGCGGGCGGTGGATATCTGTTGAAGATGCGCAACATCGCTGGTGATCGCGTGGTGCATGCACCCGACTTCTTCAGCGAGCACAATGTCCCGATAGACGTCCGCGAGTTCGCAGCCGAATGGTCCTCCGCTGACCAAGCTCTCATCATCGCGCATGCGTTCGATTTGTAAACTTTCTTTACATTTCGCTTATTGAGTAGACAGACTGAAAATTTGGCTGCAAGATTGATCCGCATCAATGACGCGCGGCAAATCAAGCGCTCGGTCCGGGAGGACACCTTGGCGGCAGGCCTTCTGAGCGAACAGGTACGCGCAGCCTTGCAAGCAGCGGAGGCCGAGACGGCTACGCCGGCCGAGCGAGCCGAGATGCTCATGGAGATCGGAATAGGGCTGCAAACGAGGCCCAAGTCGCCGGATGAGATCAACTCCGCAATAGAACTCTACGACAAAGCCCTGACCGTCTGTCCCGGTGAGCTGGCTTTGCTGCGATCTCGTATTCTGGCGCGCAAAGCAACGGCGCTGCAGGCGATGCCCGAGCAGGGCACAAAGTCAATCGAGCTCGCTCGGTCCATCTTCGAAGCCATCATGCCAGAGCTCACTCAACTCGCAACGCTTGAAGAAACCGCGGAAGCCGAGATGAATCTCGGGCTGTGCATCCAAAGCCTCGCTGCCGTTGGCCGCGCAAAGATCTCTGAGGCGATAGCAGCCTATCAACGCGCCCTTCGTACCTTCACTCGAACGAGCCACCCCAAAGAGTACGCCATTCTTCAGAACAATTTGGCGACGGCCTTTCTCTCCATGCCGATGACCGATCAGCGCGGCAAAATGCGAGAGGCTCTTGCTGTTCAAGCCTTCGAGGAAGCGCTCAAAGTCGTGACTCTCGTCGATGATCCTGTCGAATACGCGATGTTGCAGAACAACCTCGGCAATGCCCTCCAATATGTCGCCTCGAGCCACGTGCTCGAGAATAATCTTCGCGCGCTTGAGGCCTATGACGAGGCACTTAAGGTCCGCACCCGCGAGACGATGCCGATCGAGTACGCGAACACCATCTCGAACAAGGCAAACTGCCTGTGGAATCTGCCCGGTCATGCCTCGAACTCGGAAACCGGCAGGGGCATCAATCTCTCAATGGCCCTCGTCTATTACAGAGAGGCGCGCGAAATATTCCTGGCCCATGGAGATCCCGGTCGCGCTCAGATCGTCAGCGAGGCCTCCATGCAGATCGAGCGCGAGCTGATGGAGCTGTCGGCGCTTCTCGATCGACCTACCACCCTGCATTCCTAGCAAATCTGGATCGAAGGAGTTCTTGCAAATGAGCGTGTCACTTACTCCGGCAATATTCGCCTTAAGTCTCGGTCTGGCGATGATTGCATCAATCGCAGGAGGAATGGTCGGCGGCCTCATCGTCGGCGGAAAAGTGCTCGGAAATGAGCTCGCAGCGCTGCTCGGTGGTTTCTACGGCCCGTTGGCTGGAATTGCCGGCGTTTTCGTCGGCCTTATCGCTCTTTCGATCATCGCTTGAGGAAGATGACATGTGGGCAATGACACAGAACTCCATCTTGTTGTTCTTCCGCGGAAAGCTTTTCGCAGACCCAGCCAAGGCTTACCGGCAAATTGCGATCGGGGTGGCGGTCACAGCCATGCTGCTCATCATTCTTACGCTGGTCGGGGCGCCGATATGGGCGGCTTCAGCCCTGGCAGCAGCAATTGGTGGGGGCTTGCAGCCTTATCTCTTCCGAAACCTCCGCTATAGGTGAGGAGCGCGGCCGGCGCGAGATCGCATGAACGCTCACGAATCGACACCAACACTTCGGGAGGATCTCGCCGGCTTTGTCGGCGATATCGAGCGGTTGGAAACGGTCGTGGCGACCTGGGATGAAACGCAGCGGGGCGTCGTTTCCGCCTACAAGATCGCGATCGAAGCGCTCAATGCGGAAGCGTTCCGGCGCCTGATACGTGCCTTGAAGGCCGATCCCGCCGCGCTGGCCGCCATGAAGAGCGCAGCTTCGGACGAGCTCGTCTACGCGGTGCTGCGGCGCTACAACCTCTTGAGGGCGGCCCTCAACGAGCGGGTCGAGCAGGCACTCGAAAGCGTCCGGCCGATGCTGAAATCGCATGGTGGGGATGTCGAACTCGTCTCGGTTCGCCCGCCGGCAGTGGAGGTTCGGTTCAAGGGAGCCTGCGACGGCTGTCCCGCCTCGGCGCTGACATTCCATGCCGGCGTGAAGAAGGCGCTTCAGGATGTCTGCCCCGAGATCACCGACGTTATTCAGGTCAAGGGGCTGGCCGCGGCGAGCGAAGGCGGCGTTCGGTTCATCAGCCCCTTCGCGCTGAATGCGGAAGGACAGTGGATACCGGCGGGGGCTTGGGCGGATTTTCCGGAGGGCTTGGTCCGCGCGATGGAATTGGGCGGACGCAAGATCATCCTGTCACGTAGTGGGGAATCGATCTCCTGTTTCGAGAATGCCTGCGCGCATCTCGGCCTTCCGATCCATGATGGCGAGGTGCAGGGCGGCATCATCACCTGTCCCTATCATGGGTTCAGATACGACCTCGCCAGTGGCGAATGCCTGACCGCGCCTGAGGTGCAACTGCAGCCGCACGCGGTCAGGATCATCGGAACCAGGGTTGAAGTGAGGATAACGGCATAGCCATGATCACTTCAGCCGCAACCATTCGCTTGGACCGACCGCGCGCTAGGATGCGCGACAACCACGTGCCACGCCGGTTTCTCTCGCCGGCCGGCGCCCGCGTGATTCTGGGTGGAGAGGTCACGCCGGACGGACTTGTGCAATCGATCGTTCCGTCGGCCCAGACGTTGTTCGGCCCGCGTGGGGTGTGTCTCGACAAGAACGGGCCCATGTTCGTCTGCGACAGTGGCCATCATCGGCTGCTGATCTGGAGCCGCTGTCCGTCCTCCGATCAAGCGCCCGCCGATATTCTGATCGGTCAATCCGACTTCTCGCGCGAGGGCCGCAACGCCAAGCGCGACATCGGCCCCGACACGCTCAACTTCCCGACCGGCGTCGCTGCCGCAGACGGCATCCTGGCCGTGGCGGATGCATGGAATCACCGGATCCTGATCTGGAATCGCTATCCATCCGCCTCGAACCAGCCCGCCGATGTGGTTCTAGGTCAGGCGGACTTCGTCTCAGGCCTAGCCAATCGCGGAAGAGCGGTGTCTCGCTCCGACACACTGAATTGGTGCTACGGGGTCGCGATCTTCCAGGGCAGGCTGATCGTCTGCGACACCGGAAATCGCCGCGTTCTGATCTGGAACGGCATTCCGACCGCCAACGGCACGCCGGCCGATCTGGTCCTCGGCCAAAGAGACTTCGTCACCCGTGATGACAATGCCGGCGGCGACGTCTGTGCCACCAGCATGCGGTGGCCGCACGGCATCGCCTGCCATGACGGCGCACTCGCGATCTCGGACGCGGGCAACAATCGCGTCATGGTATGGCGCCATTTCCCCACCGTCAGCGGGACGCCGTGCGATTTCGTGCTGGGCCAGGACGATTTCGCGGGCGTCGATCACAATCGCAGCTCGTACGATCCATCCTCGAGCGCGATGAGCATGCCCTATGGTCTCGTCATCTGGGATGGCCAGCTCGTGGTCTGCGATACCGCAAATTCGCGGCTGCTTGGCTTCCATCTCCAGGACCTCGCCATGGATGCGCCGGCCACAGGGCTGGCGGCCCAGAACGGCTTTGCCGACAAAGGTGACAATCGCTGGCGCGCGGCAAGTCGCGACAGCCTGTGCTGGCCTTATGCTGCTTCGGCAGTCGGTCGGACTCTGGCGATCGCCGACACCGGCAACAACCGGATCCTGATCTGGGACAAAACACCATGAGCAGGCTCAACCTCGCCGCGCCGCAGAACCCTGTCGAGGTCGTTGAAATCCGGTTTCGCGGACGTGTGCAGGGCGTCGGCTTCCGGCCGGCGGTCTGGCGCCACGCGCGGGAACTGCGGCTTGGCGGCGAGGGGCTGAATGACGGAGAAGGCGTTCTGGTTCGCGTGCAGGGAGAACGGGCGATCATTGACATGCTCGTCGACCGCATCGCTGGCGATCCGCCGCCGCTGAGCCAGATCGAGGCAATCGAGATCACCGCCTATGCGGGCGTGCTGCGCGACGATTTTGCGATAGTCGAGAGCGCACATGGCGGGGCTCATACCGAGATTTCACCTGACGCGGCGCTCTGTGCCGATTGCGCGCGCGAAACCACCGATCCCTTTGCGCGCCGCTTCCGCTACCCCTTCACCAATTGCACCAATTGCGGGCCGCGGCTGAGCATCGTCGACGGCATCCCCTACGATCGCGCCAAGACCGCGATGTCGCCGTTTGCAATGTGCGCCGACTGCGCCCGCGAATACCGCGACCCTTCCGACCGGCGGTTTCACGCCGAACCGATCGCCTGCCATGCCTGCGGGCCCAAGGCGAAGCTGGTCAGGCTCGACGGGCGTCACTTTACCTTCGAGCAGTTTTCCATGCTTGACGATGTGGATGCGGCGTGCAGCCTGATCCAGAAGGGCGAAATCGTCGCCGTCAAAGGGCTCGGCGGCTACCAGCTCGCCTGTGACGCCACCCAGGCCGACACGGTCAGGAGGCTGCGCAAACTGAAACAGCGGGACGGCAAGCCGTTTGCCCTGATGGCCAGGGACGTTGACGTTATCCGCCGGTTCTGCGATCTCGCCGAACACGAGTTGGTCGCGTTGACAAGCCCGGCGGCCCCCATCGTGCTCCTGCATGCGAATGGGCCGGAGCACCTGCCTGACGAGATTGCACCGGGATTGCGGACGCTCGGTTTCATGCTGCCGACGACGCCGCTGCATGTCTTGCTGCTGCGGCGGATGGACCGGCCGGTCGTCATGACCAGCGGCAATTTGTCGAGCGAGCCGCAGGTGACGGGCGATACGGAGATGACGGAGCGCCTCGCGGGGATTGCGACGTTCGCGCTCACCCACGATCGGCGCATCGCCAACCGTGTCGACGATTCTGTGGTCCGGGTGGTGGCGGGCGGGCCGCGGCTCCTGCGTCGCGCCAGAGGATACGCACCGGCGCCGATCGCCCTGCCCAGGGGGTTCGCGAAAGCGCCCGATCTGCTCGCCATGGGCGGGGAGCTGAAGGCCACGTTCTGTTTGCTCAAGGACGGCGCTGCGATCCTGTCCCAGCATCAGGGCGACCTGGAGGATGTCGCGACATTCGACGATTACAGGAAGAACCTATCGCTCTATGCCGCGCTCTTCGAGCACGA
Source organism: Bradyrhizobium guangxiense (assembly GCF_004114915.1). Taxonomy (NCBI): domain Bacteria; kingdom Pseudomonadati; phylum Pseudomonadota; class Alphaproteobacteria; order Hyphomicrobiales; family Nitrobacteraceae; genus Bradyrhizobium; species Bradyrhizobium guangxiense. The sequence goes on from NZ_CP022220.1 coordinate 954,061, forward strand.
GCCTACGGCAGTGATCGCCGACATGCACCCCGAATATCTGTCCTCCAAGCTCGCGCGCGAGCACCTGGCGGGCGGGACGCTGCCTTTGATGGAGGTGCAGCATCATCACGCCCATGTGGCGGCCTGTCTTGCCGAGAACGGATATGCGCTCGACGGCCGTCCGGTCCTCGGGATCGTTCTCGATGGTCTCGGATGGGGCGAGGACGCGACGTTCTGGGGCGGCGAGTTCATGCTCGCCGACTATGTCGGCTACACGCGGGCCGGTACGTTCAAGCCGATCCCGATGCTTGGCGGCGTCCAGGCCGTGCGCGAGCCCTGGCGCAATCTCTATGCGCATCTCATGGCGGAGATGAGCTGGGCCGAGCTGACAATGAATTTCGCCGAGCTCGAGCTCCATTCATATTTGGCGGCAAAGCCGCGCGCGCTGCTGGATTCGATGGCGCGCAACCGCATCAACGCTCCGCCAGCATCATCCTGCGGGCGCTTGTTCGACGCCATGGCCGCCGCCCTCGATGTCTGCCGGGACGCGCAGAGCTATGAGGGCGAGGCGGCGGCGCGGCTGGAAGCCATGGTCGACGAGAAAACTCTCGCCGATGAAGACGAGGCGCTGGCCTATCCGCTGACGATCCCCAATCTCGCCGGCACGGGTTTGCCCTATATCGAGCCGCTCGCGATGTGGCATGCGGTGCTGGGTGACCTGATCCTGAAGACACCGGCGCCGGTGATGGCTGCACGGTTCCACAAGGGGCTGGCCAAGTCCATCGCCGCCATGACACGCAAGCTCGCCGGCTCCCCCGAGGACGGCGAGCGACGCTTCTCGACCGTCGCGCTCACCGGCGGCTGCTTCCAGAACCGCATCCTATTCGAGGAGGTGGTGCGCCGGCTGGAGCGCGAGCAGTTCACTGTGCTGTCACATGCGCGCGTTCCGTCCAACGATGGCGGACTTGCTCTCGGCCAAGCCGTCATTGGAGCTGCGCATCTGATGAAATCAAACAAAGACTTCAGGGAAGGAAAGCCGTCATGTGTCTCGGTATTCCCGGGCGGATCGTAAGGATCGACGACGAAGCGAGAAAGCTTGCGACCGTCGACGTCAGCGGCGTCAAGCGGCAGGTCAACATCGCCTGCATCGTCAGCGAGGATCATCCGCCGTCGGCCTGCCTCGGCGACTGGGTGCTCGTCCATGTCGGATTCGCGATGAGCCGGATCGACGAGGAAGAAGCCGCGCAAACGCTCAAGATTCTCACAGAACTGGGTGAAGCACAGGCTGAAATCGAAGCCATGAAGCGTTCGGCAGCTGAGCCGGGAGGGTAGCGCCATGTCAGGCAACAGCGACCTGAAGGAACTTTATCCGTTTCTGCATGGCGGACAGCAGGAGCCGGCGCGGCTGGATGCCGCCCTCCTGCTCTCGGTCGAAGAGAAGGCACGCGATTCGCGCGACACCAATGCGCGCTTCTTTGCCGAGAACGCCGCGGTGCTGATCGCCGCGGCGAAAACGGTCGCGGATGTCTATCGCAACGGCGGACGGCTATTCTCGATGGGCAATGGCGGCTCGAGCTGCGACGCCTCGCATGTCGCCGTGGAGTTCGTCCACCCGATCACGGCGGGCAGGCCCGCACTGGCCGCAACCAACCTCGTCGCCGATCTGGCGATGATCTCGGCGGTCGGAAACGACCTCGGTTTCGATCACGTCTTCGTCCGCCAGATCGTGGCCCAGGGGCGGAAAGGCGATGCGCTCATTGGCATCTCCACCAGCGGCAATTCGTCGAACCTGATGGCCGCCTTTGCCAAGGCGAAGGAGATGGGCCTCGTGACCATTGGGCTTGCGGGCGGCGACGGCGGAAAGATGAAAACCGCGGGTGTCGTCGACCATTGCCTGGTCGTCCCGACGACGTCGATCCATCGCACCCAGGAGTGCCATGTAACCGCCTACCACATCCTCTGGGATCTCGTTCACACGCTCTTGGCTGACGACCGGGGATCGGCGCGAACGAAGGGAGCCGTGGCATGAAATATGTCGACGAATTCCGCGACGGCGAAAAGGCGCGCGTACTCATCGGCGAGATCGAGTCGCTGGTTTCCGGCATGAAACTTCCGGAGGGCCGGCCGCTTTACCTGATGGAGGTCTGCGGCGGGCACACCCATTCGATCTTCCGCTATGGGCTCGAGGGCATGTTGCCCAAGGCTATCGAGCTGGTTCATGGTCCGGGATGTCCGGTCTGCGTCCTGCCGATGGGACGGGTCGATGATTGCGTCGCGATCGCGGAGAACCCGAAGGTCATCTTCACAACCTTCGGAGACGCGATGCGCGTGCCCGGCTCGCGGAAGAGCCTCCTGCAGGCCAAGGCGGATGGTGCCGACGTGCGCATGGTCTATTCGCCGATGGACGCGCTCCAGCTCGCTCGGCGCAATCCCGCTCGCGAGGTCGTTTTCTTCGGCCTCGGCTTCGAGACCACCATGCCGTCGACCGCATTGACGATCCTGCAGGCGGAGAGCGAGGGGATCCGGAACTTCTCCGTGTTCTGCAACCACATCACGATCGTTCCGACCATCAAGGCGATCCTCGACAGTCCCGGCCTGCAGCTCGACGGCTTCCTCGGGCCCGGCCACGTGTCGATGGTGATCGGCACGGCTCCTTACGAGTTCATCGCCAATTTCTATCGCAAGCCGATGGTGGTCGCCGGCTTCGAGCCGCTCGACATCCTCCAGTCTATCTGGATGCTGCTGAAGCAGATCGCGGAGGGGCGGGTCGAGGTCGAGAACCAGTATGCCCGCGTCGTGCCGAGCGAGGGCAACAACGCGGCGCTGCGCGCGGTGGCCCAAGTATACGAATTGCGCGAGTTCTTCGAGTGGCGCGGGCTTGGATCGATCGATCATTCCGGCGTGCGCCTGCGCGATGCTTATGTGCATTTCGACGCGGAGCGCAAATTCGCGATTCCCAACGTCAGGATCGCCGACCCGAAATCGTGCCAGTGCGGCGAGGTGCTGAAGGGCGCACTCAAGCCGTGGCAATGCAAGGTGTTCGGCACCTCATGCACGCCGGAAACGCCTCTCGGAGCACTGATGGTGTCCTCCGAAGGAGCCTGTGCTGCCTACTACCAGTATGGCGGCCAAAAGCGCCAAGCGGAGGTCGTATGAATTTCGTCCCCTTCGTCAAGACGCGCACGCGCGGCAAAGTCAATGTCAGCTCGGTGACGCTGGCTCATGGCGGCGGCGGCAAAGCCATGAAGGACCTGATTGACGACGTGTTTCTGACGGCCTTCGGCGAGCACGCCTGTGAGCCGCTCGAGGATCAGGCGCGGTTCGATCTGGCGGTCTTCGCAGCCCATGGCGACAGGCTCGCCTTTACGACCGACTCCTTCGTGGTCGATCCCCTGTTCTTCCCGGGCGGCGATATCGGAAAGCTCGCGGTTTGCGGCACGGTGAACGATCTCGCCGTCGGCGGGGCGGTGCCCATGTATCTGTCCTGCGCGGTCATCATCGAGGAGGGCGTGCAGATCGATCTCTTGCGACAGGTCGCGCTTTCCATGGCGCGAACGGCTTCGCAAGCGGGGGGGCAGATCGTCACGGGCGACACCAAGGTCGTGCCACGGGGAGCGTGCGACAAGATCTTCATCACGACCACGGGCGTAGGCGCGATCCCTGCCTCGCTCGCGCTCGGCGTGGACAAGGCCCGCGCCGGCGACGCCGTCCTCGTGAACGGACTGCTGGGTGACCACGGTGCCGCCATCCTGTGCGCCCGCGGCGACATGGCGCTCGAGACGCCGATCGCCAGCGATTGCGCCTGTCTGCACGAGCTGATCGGCGCGATCCTCGCCGCCGCACCGGGCACTCGCTTCATTCGGGACGCGACGCGCGGCGGCGTCGCGACGGTGCTGAACGAGATCGCGGACGGCTCGGGGGTCTCCATCGAGATCGAGGAGGGCATGACGCCGATCCGCGAGGAAGTGAAGGCGTTCTGCGAGGTGCTTGGGCTCGATCCGCTCTATCTCGCCAATGAGGGCAAGATCGTCGTGATCGTTCCCCCCGATCAGGCCGAAGCCGCGCTGGCTGCCATGCGGCGAGATCCACTGGGTTTGGATGCCGCCCGTATCGGCCGGATCACCTCGGACCAGGATAGCCGCGTCATGATGCGGACGAGCTTTGGCGGACACCGAATGGTCGACATGCTCGTCGGCGAACAGCTGCCTCGGATCTGCTGAGAGGACCCATGCACGAGCTCGGCATCACCCGTAACATCGTGGCGATCGTCAGCGATGCCGCCAAGGGCCGCAAGGTCCGCCGCATCACCGTCGATGTTGGAGATCTCTCCGGCGTGATGGGAGAGGCGATCGCATTCTGCTTCGAGACCGTCGCCCGCGGGACGCCTCTTGACGGCACAGCGCTCGACATCAGGCGCGTGGCCGGGCGAGCGCTGTGCGCGACGTGTCGTTCGGAATTCGAGCAGGCGAGCCTGTTTGCGCCGTGCCCTTGTGGCTCCCGGCAGTTTACGCGCCTTCAGGGCGAGGAATTGAAGATCAGAAGCATGGAGATCGAAGGGGAGGCTGCCTGATGTGCGGACATTGCGGTTGCGGCGCCAAGGCGGGTGCCACGGTGATCAATCTCCAGACCGGACATGAAGCGAGCCTGGGCGGTGGGGAGACCGGTGAGCACCTGCATGATCATTTCCATGTCCACGCGGATGGCGTTGCTCACGCCCATTCGCATGACCATGATCCCGCCCACGTCCACTCTCACGCTGGACACGGCCATGATCACCATCATCATGACCATCATGATCACGGACATCATGGACGCCGACATTCGCATGACCATGCCCACGAACACGGGCATACCAATCATGACGAAGCTGCGGGCCTGGTGCTCGATCTGGAAGCCCGGATCCTCGCCAAGAACGACGTTTTGGCAGCAAGGAACCGGGCCTGGTTCGCCGGTCGCGAAATCCTGGCCCTGAACCTCGCAAGCTCGCCCGGCGCCGGCAAGACCACGCTGCTGGAGCGAACCATTGGCGACCTTCATCACGAGGTCAATCTCTTCGTCATCGAAGGAGACCAGGTGACGGCCAATGATGGGGAGCGAATTCGACGCGCAGGCGCCCCAGCAGTCCAGGTCAATACGGGCACGGGTTGCCATCTCGAGGCCGACATGATTGCGCGCGCTCTTTCAGAGCTGCGTCCACCGCCGGAATCGATCGTGATGATCGAGAATGTCGGAAATCTAGTTTGTCCTGCGATGTTCGACCTTGGCGAACATGCAAGGGTCGTCATCCTCTCAGTGACCGAGGGAGAGGAAAAGCCGATCAAATATCCTCACATGTTCCGGTCGGCTGACCTCATGATCTTGAACAAGCTCGACTTGCTTCCGCATGTGGATTTCGATGTCGATCGCGCGGTGGCATACGCCAGAGACGTCAACCCGGCCATCGAGGTTCTGCAGGTCTCGGCCAGAAACGGCGCAGGATTTGAGGAGTGGTACGGTTGGATACGACGGCAAAGCAAGTTGCTGAAGGACACCGTATTTCCCTCTTGATGATTGGATCTTGCCATGTTCGGAATATTGGGGCTGGGACTGCTGCTGGGCATGCAGCACGCGCTCGAGGCCGATCACATTGCGGCGGTATCGAGCATTGCGGCGCGCCGCAGCGATGTGGGCGAGATCGTCAAGCATGGGTTGACGTGGGGAATTGGACACACCATCACTTTGTTCCTGTTCTCCGGGGCGGCTTTGGTGCTCGGATATGCAATTCCGCCGGGCGTTTCGCAACCGCTAGAGGCGGCCGTCGGCTTCATGTTGATTCTGTTAGGAAGCAACGTCATATGGCGCTTATGGCGCGAACGTGTCCATGTTCACCATCACATCTCAGATTTTCGTGCTCCTAGTCACAAGAGCGAAATTTGGCGCCCTGAGGCGCGCGCGCATGATCATGACCATGGTGCGCGCTGGCGGACGCTGGCGGTCGGGCTCATGCATGGGATGGCAGGCTCAGCCGCGCTCCTCGTCTTAACCGTCTCACAAGCGCCGAACCATCTAGCGGGGATACTTTACGTGTTACTATTTGGTATGGGCTCGATGATGGGGATGGCCGCACTGTCGTCGCTGATTGCGGTTCCCTTAGTCATCTCAGCCCGAACCTTAACTTGGGTCAACCGGTCTTTGCAGTTCGTTATCGGAAACATCGCGATGGGACTTGGCCTCTTGACCATCTATGGAACAGTCGCCGCCGCTGGCTAGCGAGAGGTCAGCTACCCTTCGCCATTTGAATGCGTCTTTTTTCTAAGGATGGTCCGGAGAATCGATACCGGGGGTGTCTCGACCGCCCCTAGCAGCGCGCTGCTCTCCTCGGTCGTGCCGCTTGGGTGCGACCCGGTAGATACGCTGCGCGAGCCAGCAAGCTCCCAATGACGGCGGCTCCCTTCGCTCTCGCATTTACGGACTTTATCTCTTCATCCTCTCGGCAGTCCCGGGTTGACATTAAACCGCTAGCGCCGTCTCGAACTTGGCCTCTATGTTAGTAGCGATCCTTTCCGATGGCTCGACATTGAGCATCTCGCCGCGCGCGCTGCCAGGATGCTCTGCCAGACGGCGGATTGTCGGCCCCTCGCAATCGACAAAGGGTCTATAAGCGGTTGCCGCCTATCCGCGAACCAGGAGAGGTTCGCGAATAAGGAAGGGAGGGTTCAAGCCGGAGGCAAAGGTTTTTTGTTGCCTAGGCAACTAATTCATGCGAACCTTCGCGCAAGGGAAGATGGCGGGACAACCGCTACGCCTTTCCTGGGAGGACCGATGTTCGGCAGGGATGGTATCGCCAGCAAACGCCGGCGCAAGCGTGAAGGTAACGAAGCCTTGCGTGCACATCGTGCTGTGCGCCCTGGCTTAGCTATCGGTATCCGTCACCGCGCCGAGATTTTCATGCAAACGGCGCAGCAGCCCGATCAGTATTTCCTGCTCATCCCTGGAAAGGCACGACAGCAGCCGCCGCTCGCGCCCAAGCGCCACGGCGATCACCTTGTCGTGGGTGGTGCGCCCCTTCGCTGTCAGGGAGATCGAATGGGTGCGGCCGTCATTCGGGTCGATGCGGATCGCGATCAGGCCTCGCTTCTCCATGGCGGCGAGCGTCCTGCTCACCGGCCCCTTGTCGAAGCCGATGACGTGGCAGATGCGGGCGGCCGGAATGCCTGGCTCGATTGCGAGCAGGGCAATGATGCGCCACTCGGTGACGTTGACGCCGAACGCGGGCTGATAGAACGCGTTCGCGCTCTTGGACAATTTATTGGCGATGAAGGTGATCAGAGCCGGGATGTAGCGGTCGAGATCGAGCAGCGGCGCATCGCCTTCAGTCGCGGTGTTGTGTCTCGATTTGCTGGTCGGTGGCTGCATCACGTCGGGGCTCGCTTCATGCGCTGCTCCAGAAATAAGGACATGCGCGAACGCTTCACAAGCCCAAATTTGCGAGGACTGCAATGACTGTACCGAGCGCCTGTGCTTCGACCGCCGGTCCAATGGCCATTCCACACCTTGACGTCGACCCCTTCGCGATCTCGTTCTTCGACGATCCCTATCCGACCCATGAAAGGCTGCGAGAGGCCGGCCCTGTCGTCTATCTCGATAAATGGAACGTCTACGGCGTGGCGCGTTATGCCGAGGTCTATTCAGTCCTCAACGATCCCCAGACCTTCTGTTCCAGCCGCGGCGTCGGTCTTTCCGACTTCAAGAAGGAAAAGCCCTGGCGGCCGCCGAGCCTGATCCTGGAGGCCGATCCCCCCGCGCACACCCGCACCCGCGCCGTGCTGTCAAAGGTGCTGTCGCCCGCGACCATGAAGCGGATCCGCGACGGCTTCGCTTTGGCGGCCGAAGCCAAGATCGACGAGCTGCTGCAGCGGCGCAAATTCGATGCGGTCGCCGATCTCGCAGAGGCCTATCCGTTGTCTGTATTTCCGGATGCGCTCGGACTGAAGGCGGAAGGGCGCGAGCACCTGATTCCTTATGCTGGTCTCGTCTTCAATGCCTTCGGCCCGCCAAACGAGCTACGTCAGACCGCAATCGAGCGATCGGCGCCGCACCAGGCCTATGTCGCCGAGCAGTGCCAGCGACCGAATCTTAAGCCTGGCGGCTTTGGCGCCTGTATCCATGCGTTCTCCGACACTGGCGAGATCACGTCGGATGAGGCGCCGTTGCTCGTGCGCTCACTGCTGTCCGCAGGCCTCGACACCACAGTCTATGGCATCGGAGCCGCTCTCTATTGCCTGGCACGCTTTCCGAAGGAATTCGCGCGGCTGCGGGCCGATCCGTCGCTGGCGCGCAACGCCTTCGAGGAAGCCGTTCGCTTCGAAAGCCCGGTGCAGACCTTCTTCCGCACCACGACGCGCGAGGTCGAGATCGGCGGCACGCGCGTCGGCGAGGGCGAGAAGGTCCTGATGTTCCTCGGCGCGGCGAACCGCGACCCGCGCCGCTGGATCGAGTCCGATCGCTACGACATCACCCGCAAGACTTCGGGCCATGTCGGCTTCGGCTCCGGCATTCACATGTGCGTTGGCCAGTTGGTAGCGCGGCTCGAAGGTGAGGTGGTGCTGTCCGCGATCGCGCGAAGGGTTGCATCGATCGAAATCTCCGGTCCCGTCGAGCGCCGCTACAACAACACGCTGCGCGGGCTAGAGAGCCTGCCGATATCCATCACCCCGGCCTGACGAGGACCTTTGATGCCAGCCATTACTTTCGTTCATTCCAACGGCAATAGCGATCACCTCGACGCCAGCGACGGGGAGAGTGCGATGCAGGCGGCAACCCGCTACGGCCTCGACGGCATCCTCGCCGAGTGCGGCGGCAACGCCATGTGCGCGACCTGCCATGTCTATGTCGACGACGCCCTGGCTGGCGCGATTGCCGGCCGTCCGCGACGACGAGGACGCGCTGCTCGATGGCACCGCCGCGGAGCGGCGGCCGACGAGCCGGCTGTCCTGCCAGATCAGGATCACGTCTGAGCTCGACGGTCTCGTGCTGCGTCTGCCGGAGCGGCAGGGCTAGGTTCCAGTTTTCGGCAACGACCGACTCGCGGGAGTGAGGGAGGACAAAGAATGAAGCACCTGGGGTGGACCATTGCGCTTGCCGCAAGCTTTTGGGTCGGCGCCGCGAACGCGGAGATTTCGGATGGCGTCGTGCGTATCGGCGTGCTCAACGACATCTCCGGCATATTCCAAGACACCAACGGCATGGGCTCGGTCGAAGCCGCACGCATGGCGGCGGAAGATTTCGCCGGCGGCGGCAAGGACGTCAAGGTTGAAATCGTCTACGCCGATCATCAGAACAAGGCGGACGTCGGCTCGGCCATTGCGCGAAAATGGCTCGATGTTGAAGGGGTCGATGCCATCGTCGACGTGCCGAACTCGGCGGTGGGCCTTTCCATCAACAATGTGCTACGCGACAGCCGGATGACGTTCCTGGCGTCCTCCACCGCGAGCGCCGACCTAACCGGCAAGGCCTGCTCGCCCAACACCATCCAATGGGTCAACGACACCTGGGCGACCGGCAACACCACGGCGGCGGCAATGATGTCGCACGGCGGCAAGGAGTGGTACTTCCTCACCGTCGATTACGCGCTCGGTAAAGGCATCGAGGCGGAAGCGCAGAAATATATCGAGGCGCATGGCGGCAAGGTGATCGGCTCCTCCAAGCATCCACTCGGCACTTCTGACTTCGCCTCCTTCCTGCTTCAGGCGCAGGGCTCGAAAGCCCAGGTGATCGGGCTTGCCAATGCAGGCGGCGACACCATCAACGCGGTGAAGCAGGCGGCTGAGTTCGGTATCCAGCAGAGCGGACAGAAGCTCGTTGCCTTCCTCCTCTTCATCAACGACGTCCACGGAATGGGATTGAAGGTCGCTCAAGGACTGCAACTCATGGAGGCTTTTTACTGGGACATGAACGACGACACCCGTGCCTTCGCCAAACGCTTTGCGGCACGCCCCGGCATGAACGGCAAAATGCCGAGCGGCAATCAAGCCGGCGTCTACGCCTCCACGCTCGCCTACCTCAACGCGGTCGCCGCTACTGGCAGCGACAACGCCAAGGACGTCGTGCCGCAGATGAAGACGTTCAAAGGCCACGATAGGCTTTTCGGCGATACCGCGATCCGTCAGGATGGCCGCGTCGTGCATCCGATGTACCTGTTCGAGGTCAAGAAGCCGGAGGAGACGAAATATCCGTACGATTATTACAAGCTTGTTTCGACGATCCCGGCAGACCAGGCGTTCCGGCCAATGGTGGAGGGCGGCTGTGCGTTGGTGAAGTAGGGAGCGCTGCCGAGTAACCAGGACATTGGCACGCTTCACGTTTTGGTGCGGCGTTTCCAGCCTGCAGGAAGTACCTGCGAACTGGCTGGTTGGTAGCGGCCGGGGTTGCGATTTCGCTGTCCGGGCTGCGCCGCGAGCCATGATCTCAAGAGCGCATATCCGTGACTCCGCCCGGTGTCCTTATCTCAAGAGTTCACCTGGCTCTGCGGTTGTTCTGGCGTGAAGACGCCGCAGCAAGCTTTAACAGAGGCAGAAACGCGCTCAATTGGCGCAGCGCGCTTCCAGCGCGTCGACAAAGGAACGGTCCCAGCGGCCCTCGCGAATGGCCTGCATCGTCGCCTCCTCCTTCTGATGTTGAGCCATCGCCTTCTCGATCACGCTTGCGGCAAGACCGGGCGGGAAGGCGAGAAGTCCATCTTGGTCCCCGACGATCACGTCTCCCGGATTGACCACCATACCGCCGACCGTGATCGGCACGTTGATCTCCCCTGGACCGTCCTTGTAGGGGCCGCGGTGGTTCACGCCGCGGGCATAAACGGGAAAAGCTCGTGCGCCGATTTCGGCCGCGTCCCGAATGGCGCCATCGAGCACCATGCCGGCGAGACCCAGCGAAGCGGCGGCGAAGGTCATGATGCCACCGACCAGAGCGTTGGTAGTGTCTCCGCCGGCATCGACCACCATGACGTCTCCGGGCCGGCAGAAATCATAGGCGCGCAGAATGGCGAGGTTGTCCCCGCCACGCGTCTTCACGGTCACCGCCGTGCCGGCCATGGGGGCGGGCGAATGGTAGGCGCGAAGACCGATGCTGCCGCAGTTGCGGTGCAGTTGATCGCTCAGCAGCGCCACCGCGATGCTCCGCAGCTTGGCGACGGTGGACGGGTCGACCTGGGGAGCGGAGGGGTTTCTGACGATTCCGGGATTGGTCATGGAGGATGCTTTCGATCAATTTCAGGTTAGTGCAGCTCGGCAACTGCACGGGCGATGCGATCCGTGCCTTCGTCGAGCGCCGCTTGCGATGTCGCGATCGAGGCACGGAAGAATGGCGACAGACCGTAGGCGGTGCCCTGGACGACGGCCACGCCGGCCGCCTCCAACAAGTACATCACGACGTCACTGTCGCTCTCGAGGCGAGTCCCGGCCGGCGTTGTCCGGCCGATCAGGCCTGCACAATTGACGTAGAGATAAAACGCTCCGTCGGGCGGCCGGCAACTCAGCCCGGGGATCGCGTTGATACGCGCGAGCGTGCGATCGCGACGCGCCCGATAAGTCGCAACGGTCTCGCCAACGAAGCTCTGGTCGCCGGTGAGCGCCGCGACCGCCGCCGCCTGGCTGATCGAGCAGGCATTGCCCGAGGCCTGCGACAGCAGCGTATTCAGCGCGCCGACGAGGTCCGCGGGGCCGGCGACCCAGCCGATGCGCCAGCCGGTCATCGCATAGGTCTTGGATACGCCGTTGATGGCGAGGACGCGCTCACGCAGCTCGGGTGCTGCGTTGAGCAGATGCGGCGTACTCTCGCCGTCGAAACGGATGTGTTCGTAGATGTCGTCGGTCATGACCAGCACATGCGGATGGCGGGCGAGAACCTCGGCAATCCCGCGATATTCCGCTGCGGAATAGCTTGCGCCGGTCGGGTTCGATGGCGAGTTGATCAACAGCCAGCGCGTCTTCTCCGAGATCGCCGCCTCCAGCTGGGCCGGCGAGATCTTGAAGCTCTGGCTTTCCGGACAGGCCACGATCTTAGGTATTCCTTCGCAGGCGAGCACCATGTCCGGATAGGACACCCAATAGGGCGCTGGGATGATCACCTCGTCGCCGGCCTCGAGGGTCGCTTCGAGCGCGCTGTAAATGGCGCTCTTGGCGCCGTTGGTGACGACGATCTCCGCGGGATCGTAGACGAGGCCGTTTTCGCGCTTCAGCTTGGCGACGATCGCCTGGCGCAGCTCCAGCGTGCCGGCAAGCACCGTGTACCGCGTCTCTCCCTTCTCCATCGCCCAGACGGCGGCAGTGCGAATATGCGCGGGCGTGTCGAAATCCGGCTCGCCGACCACAAGGCTGACGATGCTCTTGCCCTCGCGCTTGAGCGCGCTCGCCCGATCCGCAGCCGCCGTGCTGGGCGAAGGCTTGATGCGTCTGACGCGCGCGGAAATACGAGAACGGTTCATGGCAATTGACCCCGGTCTGGAGAGGTGCGACGCTAAAGACAGCCGCCGGCGCTGACCAACACGAGTTCAATCTGGCCTGATAGGCATATCTTATGGTTGGATTCCTCCTCGGCGCCCCGTTGAATGCCGCGCAGCCGGGAAGGCCGCTGCGCCGATCGATCCGAGGGACAAGGTGAATCTGAGGCGTCTTCAGTATTTCGTGAAGATCGTCGACGTCGGCAGCCTGACGCAGGCCGCCGATGTGCTCCATGTCGCGCAGCCGGCGCTCAGCCAGCAGCTCGCGACCTTGGAGGGCGAGGTCCGCCAGCAGCTCCTGGTGCGCACCAAAAGCGGCGTCGTGCCCACGGAAGCGGGCAAGGTGCTGTATCGCCACGCGCAGCTCATCTTGCGTCAATGCGAGCAGGCGCGCGCCGATATGAGCGCGGCGGCCAAGAGCATCTCCGGTGCGGTCGCCGTCGGACTTGCGCCTGGAACGGCCGCGGCCGGACTCGCGCTGCCGCTGCTGCGGACCGTGCGCGCCCGCCACCCTGGCATCCTGCTCTACCTCAACGAGACCTACGGAACGACGCTCTCGGAGCTCGTCATGAACGGCCGGATGGATCTCGCCGTGCTCTACGGCGGCAAGACGGCCGTTCATGGCCTCTCGTTCGTGCCGCTGCTGCGCGAACAGCTCTACGTGGTCGGCCCCGCCAGCATGATGGCCCCGCCGGGCGAGATCAGCGTGCCAGCGCTGGCCGACATGGATCTCTATCTCGCCCGTCCCTACAACGTCGTGCGCAAGATGGTGAACGAAGCCTTTGCGGCGATCGGTCAGGCGCCGAAGGTCGTCGCGGAAATCGAATCGGCGAGCACATTGACGGCGGTGATCGCCGACGGGCTCGGCGCGACGATCCTGCCGGAATCGATGGCCCGACAGGTGGCGGGCTCCTGCGGCGGCTGGCAGTCCCGCATCGTCGATCCGATCATCGAGGCGCCGTTGGCATTGTGCCAGTCCGATCATTTGCCGCTATCGGAGCCGGCCCAGGCCATCAAGGAAATCCTGCTCGAGCTCGTTGCTGGGCTGCCTGGCAATCTCGTCGTCGCCGAGGAGCGGGCGCAGAAAGCGTCATAGCGCTCTCTTATATGGGCAAAGCCAAACCGTCTTGGTCGGGGAAGACCGCCAGCGGTAGCGTTCGTCGGTAGGTAGCGACGCCGCGGGCGCCGACCTCGACGAACGGCCGGAGCATGGATCTCGATCGTATCAAGTCACTGATTGACGCCATGGCGGCTTCCGATCTGGCCGAGATGGAGTTCAGCCAGGGCGGCATGTCATTGCGGCTGGTGCGCCGACCGCAGCCGACCGAATCGCGGCCGGCGGTGCCAGTGGTCGCCGCCACGGCGCGCCCCCCGAGCCGTCCCGAGCCTGCGCAACCGGCACCGGTCAACGCCGCGGCGGATGGCGTCGTCGCGCCGCTGTTTGGCGTTGCCTATCTGCAGCCCGATCCTGACGCGCCGCCCTTCGTCACGGTGGCCCAGGCGATCACCGCCGGCACGACATTGTGCGTCATCGAAGCCATGAAGATGTTTCACGAGGTCCGTGCCGATCGGGACGGCGCCGTGATCGCAATTCTCGTCTCCACCGGGCAGGAGGTCGAGGCCGGGCAAGAACTGATGCGGATCAGGTAGGCACATGTTCGGCTCGGTCCTCATAGCCAACCGGGGCGAGATCGCGCTGCGCATCCAGCGTGGTTGCCGGCGGCTCGGGCTGCGCACCATCGTCGTCCATTCGGAGGCCGATCGCGATGCGCCCTACGTGCATCATGCCGACGAGGCCATCTGCATCGGGCCGGCCGCGGCAGCGCAGAGCTATCTCAACCAGACGGCGTTGCTGTTCGCCGCCGAGGTCAGCGGAGCGGAGGCGATCCATCCGGGCTACGGGTTCCTGTCCGAGAACCCTGGCTTCGCCGAGCAGGTCGAAGCTGCCGGCCTGACCTTCATCGGCCCGACGGCCGCGGTGATGCGCGTCATGGGCGACAAGGTCGCGGCCAAGCGGGCGATGCGCGCCGCCGGCGTTCCCTGCGTACCCGGTCCGGATGCGGCGCTCGGCGACGACCTCGATCTCGCGCGCGCAACCGCGCGGCAGATCGGCTACCCCGTGATCCTGAAAGCGGCGGGCGGCGGCGGTGGACGCGGCATGCGCATGGTGGAGAGCGAGGCTGGCCTCATCGATGCGATCGCCGTGACGCGGGAAGAGGCGCGGCGCGGCTTCGCCAACAGCGCGATCTACATCGAGAAATTCCTGCGCCGGCCGCGACATGTCGAGATCCAGGTGATTGCCGATACCCATGGCAATGCCGTCTGGCTCGGCAGCCGCGATTGCTCGCTGCAGCGACGGCACCAGAAGGTGCTGGAGGAGGCGCCGGCACCGGGACTGGACCAGGACGTGCTGGCGCAGATCGGCGAGCGCTGCGCGGAGGCCTGCCGGCAGCTCGAATACCGCGGCGTCGGCACGTTCGAGTTCCTCGTCGAGGATGACGCGTTCTACTTCATCGAGATGAATACGCGCCTGCAGGTCGAACACCCCGTCACCGAGATGACCGCTGGGATCGATATCGTCGAGGCGCAGATTCGTGTGGCTCAGGGCGAGGCGCTGCCGTTCGCGCAAGCCGACATCGTCTGCCGCGGTCATGCCTTCGAATGCCGGATCAACGCCGAAGATCCCGACACGTTCGTGCCGTCCCCCGGTGTGATCACCGCCTGGGAGCTCCCCGGCGGCCCCGGCGTGCGCATCGATAGCCATGCCAGCAGCGGATATCGCGTGCCGCCATATTACGACTCGCTGATCGGCAAGCTCGTCGTGCACGGCGCGAATCGCGCCGAGGCCCTGGACCGGCTGCGCATCGCCCTCGACGAAATGCGCGTGGAAGGAATCGCGACCAACCTGCCGCTGCACCGGCGGCTCGTCAGGGATGCCGCGTTCATCAGGGGCGGCGTCAGCATTCACCATCTCGAGCAGCAGTTGTGCGGGAGCGGCAAGGCATGACGACGGACCTGCCACAACTCAGCCTGCTGGGAACGACCGCGCTGCTGTTCGAAGCTCCGGGCGAGACCTCGCTGACGACGCAGTGCCGCATCTGGGCCCTGGCGCTGGAGGCGGGCCGTCTGCCCGGCGTTCGGGAGGCCGTGCCGGGCATGAACAACCTCATGATCGCTTTCGCCGAGCCGCCGCGGCACCGGGGACAAATCGAGCACAGACTGATCGAGCTGTGGCACGCCCTCGAGCCGCTTCCTGTCGCCGGGCGCTGCCTTGATCTGCCGGTGGTCTATGGCGGCGACGGCGGCCCGCACATGGCCGATGTCGTGGCCCACACCGGATTGAGCGTCGACGATATCGTCGCGATCCACAGCGCACCGACTTACACCGTCTACGCCCTCGGCAGCCATCCCGGGTACTGCTATCTCGGTGGCATGGACCAGCGCATCGCGACGCCGCGGCGCAAGGTGCCGGTGCTGCGCATCCCACGCGGCGCCGTCTCCATCGGCGGCAGTCAGACCGGCGTCTCTGCCTCCGATGGGCCGAGCGGCTGGAATACGATCGGCAGCACCGAGGTCGCATTCTTCGATGTCGAGCGCACGCCGCCAGCGCTGCTGCAGCCCGGTGACTGCATCCGCTTCAAAACCATCCGGGTGCTGCGATGATCGAGGTGCTGTCGGCCGGCGCGCTCGCCACGGTGCAAGATCTCGGCCGCACCGGCGCGCTCAACCTCGGCGTCGGGACATCGGGTGCGATGGACCCGTTGGCGCTCGCCGCTGGAAACATCCTGCTGCGCAACGAGGAGAATGCGGCAGCCCTCGAGATACCGCTGTTCCCGTTCCGCGTCCGCTTCACCCATTCGACGGTGTTCGCCGTGACCGGCGCGGATTGCGCGCCGCGGCTCGACGAGGCGCCAGTGCTACCATGGTGGGCGCACCGCGCCGATGCCGGCCAGGTCCTCTCGCTCGCCGTTCCCTCAACTGCGACCTGGCGCGCCAGCCGCGTCTACCTGTGCATCGCGGGCGGGATCGATGTTCCCTCGGTGCTCGGCTCACGCAGTACCCAGCTGCGCGGCGCCTTCGGCGGGTTAGAGGGCCGTCCGCTGCGCGACGGCGATCGGTTGCCAATTGCCGAGCCCCCCGGTCGCGCCAAGACAGGCTTCGGCATCACGCCGCCCGGCCTCGCCTTGCCATTGGAGGTGGACGGGTTGACCGCCGTGCGGGTGCTGCCGGCTGCCGAATACGATAGCTTCACGCCGTCTTCCCACGAGGCGCTATGGTCCGAGCCTTGGAAGATTACGTCACAGAGCGACCGCTACGGCTATCGTCTCGCCGGCCCCGAACTCAGGCCGCAGCGACCCATGGAGCTGCGCTCCCACGGCATTGTCCCAGGCGTGATCCAGGTCCCCCACGGCGGCCAGCCGATCATCCAGATGCGCGATGCGCAGCCATCGGGCGGCTATCCCAAGATCGGCACCGTCATCGACGCCGACCTCTGGCGCCTCGGCCAGGCTCCCATCGGCAGCCGGATTCGTTTCGTGCTGTGCAGCTGGGACGAGGCGCTGGACGCGTCGGCGGCGACCCGGCGCTGGCTGAGCAACGCCCGCCGATTGGTCGAGCTCTACTGCAACCAGGGAGCGGTGCGATGACCAACCCGCTCGACCATGTCGACCAGCTCTGCGCCTTCCTCGCGGCGACCGACATCGGCCTGCTCGAGCTGAAAGGCCCAGCCGGGGTGCTGCGCCTGCGGCATGACGGCGCCCGAGTCGAAGTCGAAATGATCGAGGCTGCGACGGCGGCGCTGTCTTCTTCCCCCACGCAGATCATTCGGGCACCGGTGCCGGGTCTCTACCTCGACCGCCATCCATTGCGCTCGCAACCATCGGTCGCCGTCGGCGACGAAGTTGCGGCCGGCACGCCGCTCGCCTTTCTCCAGATCGGACCGCTCTTGCTTCCGGTCCCGGCCCCGGAGGACGGCATGGTGGTCGAGACGTTCGCCGAGCATGGCGCGACGGTGGGATACGGCGCGCCGCTGATCGGATTGCAGCCGCACGGGAGTGACGCCGAATGAAGATCGATCTCAATGCGGATCTGGGCGAGGGCTACGGTCCCTGGTCCATGGGCGACGACGACGCTCTGCTCGGCCTCGTCTCGTCGGCCAACATCGCCTGCGGCTTTCACGCGGGCGACCCGCTGATCATGCAGCGCACCGTGGAATCGGCAAAGGCGCGGGGTGTCGATGTCGGCGCCCATGTCGGCTTCCCGGATCGCCAGGGCTTCGGCCGCCGGGCGATGCACATCGATCCTACCGAGCTCGCGGCGATGGTCACCTATCAGCTCGGCGCGCTTGCAGGGATCGTCCGCGCAGCCGGTTACCGCATGACCCACATGAGTTTCCACGGCGCCTTGGGCAACATGGTGGCCGCCAACGCCAAACTCGCCGAACCGCTGGTCCGCGCTGTCGCCGCCTTCGATCGAGAGCTCCTCATCGTATCGTCGACCAGCCGCGCCATCGAGGGGGCGGCGGCGGCCTGCGGCCTGCGCGTCGCCACCACTTTCCTCGCGGATCGCGCCTACGACGATGACGGACTGCTCGTGCCACGGGGCACGGCCGGCGCGGTCATTCACGACCCGGCGCTCGTGCTCGAACGGGTGCAGCGCCTGCTCTGCGACGGCGTCGTCATCACCGCGACCGGCCGGGCGCTGCCGATGCAGGCCACATCGATCCTGCTGCATGGCGACACCCCGGGCGCGGTCGAGTTCGCCCGGACGATCCGTGCGGCGATCGAGACCGCCGGTGGCGAGATCGCGCCGGTGTCGCACCTGATCGCCGGCGGCCCCGGGCGTGGCCCATCATAAGCGCCCCTTATCCCGCCAAAGTGATTCCATCTTGGCGGCGGAACTGCTCCGTCGGTAGCCTCTGGAGAACAGCGAGGACTCAGATGCCATTTTCCGACTACAGGACGGCTCTCGTCACCGGCGCCTCGTCAGGCATCGGCCTCGCCGTCGTCGAGCGCCTGGCGCGCGAGGGACTGCAGGTGCACGCGTTGGCGCGTAGCGCCGATCCACTGAAGGCGCTGGCAGATCGCACCGGCTGCATTCCCCATGCCGTCGACGTTCGCGATCTGCCTGCGCTTACCAAGCTCGCCGGCAGCGTCGAATTCGACGTTCTCGTCAACTGCGCCGGCGTCGACCGGCCCAAGAAATTCCTGCAGGCGGATGCCGAGGATATCGAGCTACTGCTCGGCGTGAATCTGGGGGCCGTCCTGCATCTGTGCCGCCTCGTCGTGCCCGGCATGGTGGCGCGCGACCGCGGTCACGTCGTGAACATCACTTCAATCGCCGGCGCCTATAATTTCGGCGGCAACTCGACCTACCACGCCACCAAGGCGGCGGTCAGCATGCTGTCCCGTCAGCTCCGGATCGATGCCTTCGGCAAGCGTGTTCGCATCACCGAGATCTGCCCGGGGCGGGTCGAGACCGATATCTTCGCTCACGTCCACGGCGACTCCGCCGCGACCCGCGCTGCCTTCATCGACGGATTCGAGCTGCCCAAACCGGAGGACATCGCCGACACGATCGCTTTCGCCATTGCCGCGCCAGTGGCGGTAAACATCGGCCATATCGAGATCACACCGACCCTGCAGGTGCCGGGCGGACTGTCGACGGTCCGTCCCGAGCACCCCGCCAGCCCTCCAGCCGTCACCTAGAGCGGAGGGTGCGATGAAGGGCTTCGACCTCATGGCGATCCTGCTGAACCCCGAGTTCAGCCGCATGCTCGTCCACGGGGTGAAGATGACCTTCATCATCTTCGCAGGCTCCTGGCTGCTCGCCATGAGCCTCGGTATCACCCTCCTTGCAATTCGAATGCTGCCGGGCCGGATCGCCGACGCCCTGGTCGAGGCCTACGTTGCCTATCACCGCAACGTGCCGACACTGGTGCAGCTGATGCTCTGGTATTTCGGTGTCTCCAGCCTGCTGCCCGAGCGGCTCCAGGTCTGGCTGTCCGATCAGAACGGCGAGGCAATCTTCGCGGTGATCGCGCTCGGACTGTGTCAGGCCGCATATTTCAGCGAAGACCATCGGTCGGGCTTGCGCGCCGTGCCCAAGGGCCAGTGGGAGGCCGCTCGCGCGCTGGGTCACAGCTATCTCGGCGCGATGACTTACATCCTGCTGCCGCAGGCGGTCCGAAATGCGATGCCGGCGCTGGTGAACCACACGGTGTCGCTGTTCAAGAACAGCAGTCTTGCCATGGCGATCGGCGTCACCGAGCTCACGCATGCGGTGAAGGAGGTCGAAAACCAGAGCTTCCGCGCTTTCGAGACCTACCTGATCGCGACCGTCTTCTACCTCGTGTGCTCGCTGCTCCTGATGTGGCTTGGCTATTATTTCGAGCGGCGCAGCCGCATGGCGGGAGCGCTCTGACATGACGCTCCTGTTCAACATGATAGGCATCGTCAGCGACAACTGGCTGCTGCTGCTGGTCGGCCAGTTTCCGAACGGCCCGCTCGGCGGGATCGCCGCGACCCTGATCCTGTCGATTCTTGGAATTGCGCTGGCATTCCCGCTCAGCGTGGCGATGGCGCTCGCGCGTCTATCGCCTTGGCCCGTGCTGCGCTGGCCGGCGACGGCGCTGGTCTATGTCGTGCGCGGCGTTCCGCTGCTGCTGATCATCCTCTGGGTCTATTTCCTGCTGCCGCTCCTGATCGGCGAGAGCGTTCCCGGCTTCGTGACCATGCTCGCCACCTTGGTCATCTACGAGGGGGCCTTTCTCAGTGAGATCGTGCGAGCCGGAATCACGGCATTGCCGCGAGGGCAGATGGACGCGGCGCGGGCGCTCGGCCACAGCCACCTCGGCGCGATGCGCTACGTGATCCTGCCGCAGGCGCTGTTCAACATGATCCCGAGCATCATCAGCCAGTTCGTCTCCACCATCAAAGAGACGACGTTGGGCTACATCATCAACGTGCCAGAGCTGACCTTCGCGGCGGGACAGATCAACAACCGGCTTCTGACCAAGCCGTTCGAAGTCTACTTCATACTCGCCATCATCTATTTCGTCGTCTGCTGGACTCTCACTAAGCTGGCCAGCACGCTCGAACGTCGGATTGCCGTTCGGCGCGCCAGGTCGATGGATGGTGCTGCAGCGCCGGCTTTGGCAGCCGCATCGAGGACATGATCATGTCAAACCAGGCCTCGAACAGTACGGCAACTCCGATGATTGAATTCATTGGCATCAACAAGTTCTACGGTTCGCTGCCCGCCCTCGTCGACATCAACGCGGAGGTGAAAAAGGGCGAGGTGGTCGTGGTATGTGGCCCCTCGGGCTCTGGCAAGTCGACGCTCATCCGCACCGTCAACCGGCTTGAGGAGATCCAATCCGGAGTGCTGCGCTTCGACGGACAGAATGTTCATGCGAAGATTAGCAGCTTGGCAATGAACCACCTGCGCAGCCGTATCGGCTTCGTTTTCCAGAGTTTCAATCTGTTTCCACACCTCAGCGTGCTGGACAATGTGATGCTGTCGCCTGTGAAGGTGAACGGCATCAAACGGAGCAAGGCAAGGGAGATCGCGCTTCAGTTGCTCGACCGGGTAGGCCTTTCCAGCAAGGCGCAGAACTATCCGGCGCAGCTGTCCGGCGGCCAGCAGCAGCGTGTCGCGATCGCGCGAGCGCTGGCCATGGAGCCGCCGGCGATGCTGTTCGATGAGCCGACCAGCGCGCTCGACCCGGAGATGGTCGGCGAAGTTCTGGCGGTGATGCGGGGACTTGCTCGCGATGGCATGACCATGATGTGCGTCACCCATGAGATGAATTTCGCACGCGATGTCGCTGATCGTGTCTGGTTCATGGATGCCGGGCGCCTGCTGGAATCGGCGTCGCCGAGCGCGTTCTTCGGCTCCCCGCAGCATCCGCGTGCGCAGCGCTTTTTGTCGGATCTGCGGGCACGATGACAACGCCTGCCATCATTGCAAAACAGGGAGTTCGAAATGTCGATCGGGATCGGGACTAAGACTGGAAAATGCGTGCTCCGCGCCGCCATCGTTGCCACGGGCCTGAGTTGCTTTGCCAGCGTGGCCATGGCTGATCAGCTGGCCGATATCATGCAGCGCAAAGAGCTGCGCTGCGGCACCTTCGCCGACGTACCCCCGTTTGCCGCGCCCGATCCGAAAACGCGGGAGATGGTTGGCTTTGATGTCGACCTCTGCAGAGCCATTGCCAAGCGCTGGGGCGTCGAGGCGAAGATCAGCCCGCTCTCGGTCGAGGCGCGGGTGCCCGAGGTCAAGCTCGGCCGCGTCGACATCACAGTCGCCAATCTCGCCTATACGCTGGGCCGCGCCGAGCAGATCCAGTTCTCCGACCCCTATTATCTCGCCAAGGAGATGTTGGCGGTGAAGGCTTCGGATCCAGGAACCAAGAAGGCCGACTTCAAAGGTAAACGTCTGGCTTCGACCAAGGGCTCGACCTCCGAGCTCGCGATCAAGCTGAATGAGTCGGATCCCCTCACTTTCGTCGACACCGGCTCGGCTTTCATGGCCGTCCAGCAGAACAAGGCGGTCGGAATGGTGGCCAATACCATGACCATCACCAAGCTCGTCAACGAATCGAAGTCCGCTGGCCAACCGCTGAAGATGATCGATGAGCCCATGGTCTTGCAACCGATCGGCATCGGCATGAAGAAGGACGAGCCGGCGCTGCTCGCCAAGATCAACGAGACACTGCTCGCACTCGACCAGGCAGGTGAGATCAACCAGCTCTGGGACAAGTGGCTCGGCCCGAACACCGAGTTCAAGATGACCCGCACCGACAAAGTCGTGCCGCTCGGCCAACTTAAGTTCACGCCGTTGCCGTAACCGGTGCACCGGGGCACACCTCCAAGAACCGGCCCGGACAGACTTGGTGGTTGAAACGGCGTCGGCTCCTGGACGCGGTGGGTCAATGCCTGGTCGACGTGCAATAAAACATTGGAAGAAGTCGAGAAAAAAGCGCGATGGGTTGAATCGTCATGGCGCTTTAGCTCTTT
Source organism: Bradyrhizobium guangxiense (assembly GCF_004114915.1). NCBI lineage: Bacteria > Pseudomonadati > Pseudomonadota > Alphaproteobacteria > Hyphomicrobiales > Nitrobacteraceae > Bradyrhizobium > Bradyrhizobium guangxiense. Next base: position 976,537 of record NZ_CP022220.1, read on the forward strand.
GTTTGAGCATGAGTTTTGGGAAAACCGCTTCACACTTTTCCGGATCTTGCTTTAGCGCCCGCCGAGTTCAGGTAGGTACGGCAAATAATTCGACCCTTCAGAGCCAAGAAAATCGAACATAGCCTGCGCCGGCGGCAGCAGGACCTTGTCACTGCGGCGGATCACGTACCATTGCCGCACGATTGGTAGGCCCGCGACGTCGAGCACGACGAGGCGGCCCTCGCCGAGCTCGTGCGCGACGGTGTGCGCCGAGATGAAGGCGATGCCGAGCCCGGCGATAACAGCCTGCTTGATGGTCTCGTTGCTGCTCATCTCCATGCCGATGATTGGCTCGAGATCCGATTTCTGGAACATGCCCTCCATTAGTGTTCGCGTGCCCGAGCCCGGCTCGCGAGTGAGAAAGGTCTCGTGCACAAGGTCGGTCAGACTGAGTCCTCGGTCCTTTTCCAGCCAATGTCCCCTGCGGGCGACGATGATGTGCGGATTGCGGCCGAGCTGGCGCACGTCGACGTGGACGTCGGCGGGTGGCCGGCCCATCACCGCGAAGTCGAGATCATAACCGTGCATGGCTGCGCGGATCTCATCGCGATTGCCAATCGTCAGCTTGATCTCGATCTTGGGGTAGCGCTTGGAGAACGCCGCGATCGCATGCGGCACGAAATATTTAGCGGTCGAGACCGCACCGAGATGCACCGCGCCGCCGCTCCGTCCGGCGAGCAGGTCGAGCGCGCCCTGGCAGTCCCGGATCGCGGCCTCGACCCGCTCGGCCAGCGCCAACACTTCCTTGCCCGCCGCGGTCAGCTGCATGCCGTCGCCGGTCCGCTGCACCAAGGGCAGGCCGGCGAGGTCCTGAAGTTGCCGCAGCTGCTGGGTCACGGCCGGCTGGGTCAGCCCAAGATGGCCGGAGGCCGCCGTCACGCTGCCCTTGGCCGACAGCGCCGCGAGCGAGCGCAGCTGCCTGATCGTCAGATGCCGGAGCTGTGCAGCCGCCTGTCCGGGTCAATTATAAGAAAATTCTTTGGTGCTCATTACGAATAGAAATTTTCCTTATTAATCTGCTCCTGTCAATCTCCTGGTGCTGGGACTGACCGCGACCGACCTCCAGAGGGAGGCATGGCTGCGGCGCCGGCCAAGGGGATGGACGCAGATGACTGGGCAACTCAGGCTGGACGACTACCTTCAACGGTATTCCGAGACCGCGCCGCATGCGCTGCTCGTGGCGGCGCAGTCGATGCCATCGCGGCGGCGGCCATCGAAATCGCCGACCTCATCGCCGTAGGTGATCTCGCTGACGCCTCTGGCCTGACGACGGGACGCAACAGCGACGGCGACATCCAGCGCGATCTCGATGTCAGGCGATGCGATCCTGCGCCGCTGCCTCAGCAAGCTGCCGATCGCGCGCTGGCGTCGGAGAGATGCGCGAACCCCAGATCGCGACCGCGAGGGCCGCGTCTGCATCGCGATCGATCCGCTCGACGGATCCTCCAACATCGACATCAACATGACGGTGGGGACGATCTTCTCGATCCTGCCGGCACCCGACGACCTCTCGCTCGCCTTTCACCAGCGCGGATCAGTGCAGCTTGCGGCGGGGTTCGTCACCTACGGCCGCAGACTCGCTGGTGCTGACGCTCGGCGAGGCGTCGATATCTTCACGCTCGACCAAGGCCGGCTGCTTCCGTCTCGCGCGCAGCGGGTGCAGATCGTCGAGGCCTGCGAGGAGTTTGCGATCAACGCCTCGAACCGCCGGCACTGGGATCCGCCGGTGCGCGCCTTCATCGACGAATGCCTCGCAGGCGTCGAAGGCCCCGCCAACCATGATTTCAACATGCGGTGGGTCGGCTCGCTGGTTGCCGAGGCCTATCGCATCCTCACCCGCGGCGGCATCTTCCTCTACCCTCGGACGCGCGTCCCGGCTACGGCGACGGCCGCCTGCGCCTGACTTACGAGGCGCACTCGATGGCCATGATCATCGAGCAGGCCGGCGGCTCCGCCTCCACGGGACGCGAGCGCATCCTCGACCTCTCCGCGCAGAGCCTGCATCAGCGCGTGCCCCTGATCATGGGCTCGAGCAACGAGGTGCGGCGCGTCGAGGAGCTTCATTGCGATCCGTGCTGGTCGCCAGCGTCTCGGCGCCGCTGTTCGCGCGGCGCGGATTCTTCCGGCTCTGAGCGAGGTGTCCCATGTCCAGGAAGCATCCGATCATCTCCATCACCGGCTCCTCCGGCGCCGGCACCACCTCGGTCAAGAAGACTTCGAGCAGATTTTTTTCGCGAGAAGGTCAACGCGGTCTACATCGAGGGATGCCTTCCACCGCTACGACCGCGCCGAGATGCGCGCGCAGATGGCGAAGAGGCCGAGCGCGGCAACAAGCATTTCAGCCATTTCAGCCCGAGACCAACCTGTTCGAGGAGCTGGAGCGCGCGTTCCGCGACTACGGCGAGACCGGCACGGCGGTGACGCGGCACTATGTCCACGACGCCGAGGAATCCGCACTGCATGGCACGGCGCCCGGCACTTTCACCGACTGGAAGCAACTGCCGGAGAACTCCGACCTGTTGTTCTACGAGGGCCTGCACGGCGCCGTCGTCACCGACAAGGTCAATGTCGCGCGCTATGCCGATCTCAAGATCGGCG